>CAJWWA010000278.1 GCA_913048495.1 uncultured Halieaceae bacterium | reverse complement strand
GCGTATTTCTTCCTGAAAATCCGCGCAGCATTCCCCGGTAATCTACGATGAACCTTTTTTTTGCCTGTGGCTTCTGCCTTAATGTTCCTCCCGGCGTCAGCCACCAATGCAGAATAACGAGGAGGTACCGCCATGAGTGATGAGAAGGGCAAGGTGTCGGACAAGGCCAGCGAGATCGCCAAGAACATCTGGCTCGCCGGGGTCGGCGCCTACGGTCGCGCCGTGGACGAGGCCCAGGGCCGGCTGGAGAAGGCCGGCGTGGAGCCGCCGAAGCTGTTCAAGGACCTGGTCAAGGCCGGGGCGGCGCTCGAGGAAGAGGCCCGCGGCGCCAGCCAGAGTGCGCGGCAGTCGGTCGAGGACCGTATCACCCGGGTGCGCGACAACTTCAACCTGCAGCGGCCGGTGCGCGGCGAGGACCTGCTCGCGCTGCACGAGAAGATCGACCGGCTCACCAACAAGGTAGACGCCCTCGCCGATGCGCTGGCCGCCAGCGGCACCGTGAAGGCGCCGAAGAAGAAAGCCGCGGCCCGCAAGAAGAGCCCCGCGCGCAGCACCGCGGCCCGCAAGGCAACGACCCGCAAGAAAGCGCCGGCGCGCAAGAGCAGCTAGTTTCCTGTCCGGCCCGTGAAGACCCGTGACCGCATCCTGGTCACCAGCCTCGAGCTGTTCAACGAGGCCGGCGAGGCCCACACCACGACCCTGGACATCGCGACGGAGCTGGAGATCAGCCCCGGCAACCTTTACTACCACTTCAAGGGCAAGGACCAGATCATCGCCGAGCTCTTCCACCAGTACGAGGTGGCGCTCGGAGAGACCCTCGCGGCCCCCCTGGAGAAGCCCCTGGACAGCGGCCGCGACGGCGTCGAGAACAACTGGTACTACCTCTACGTGGTGCTGGAAGAGATGTTCCAGTACCGCTTTCTCTACCACAACCTGGACGACCTGCTGCGGCGCTATCCGTCCATCCACAAGGGGTTCCAGCGCCTGCTGCAGCTGAAGCGCGCGGCGCTCTACGCGATCTGCGACAACCTGCTGCAGCGGGAAGTCATCGGCGCTCGCGACCAGCAGCTGGTCGGGCTCGTCGACAACCTCACGCTGACCATCACCTTCTGGTTCAACTACGAGCGGCTCCTGCACCCCTCGCGGCCGCAGATGGTGACCATCCACCAGGGCGTGCTGCAGCTGCTGACGATGATCGCCCCCTATCTCGGCGAGCGGGAACTGGCCTTTTACCGCGACTGCGAGGCCATCTACCGCCAGATGCTGGAAGAGGAGCCCGAACCCGGGCACGCCGGCCGGTAAGGTCCTCAGCAGCCCAGCTTGTGGATCAGCAGGGCGTCGTCGGCGACGAAGACGAGCCGCGCCCGCCGGGCCCCGGCCCACCAGCGCCAGCTGTCGACGCTGAAGAAGCACACGTGCGTGGGGTCGTTCCGGTAATGCCAGCGATCGAAGGCCGCACGGTCCCGCACGTGCTTGGTCATGATGCCGAGAACGCCGCCCACGCGCAGCCGCGCCCAGAGCCGCGCCAGCTCGAGCCCGGGCCGGTGCAGGTGTTCGACCACCTCCGTGGCGGTGATGAAATCGCGCTGCCCGCGGGCCAGCGACGCCCGGTCCGGCGCGTAGAAGGGGTCGTAGAGATCGACCCGGTGCCCGGCCTCGCGCAGCATGGCCGCAAGTGCCGGCCCCGGCCCGCAGCCGAAATCCAGCCCCGACTGCGCGGGCGGCAGGGCGGCGAGCAGCGGCGTGGCGAGACGGCCCAGGAAGCGCCGGTAGCCGGCGTCGCCCGGGTGGTTCTCGTGGCGGCCCGCTCTTCCGCCGCCGAGGGCCGCCAGGGCGCGGGTACGAACACCAGCGCGCAGCGCTCACAGCGCCGGTAGGGACGCCGCCGGTCCTCGCTGAACGGGCTGCTGGCGGACCCGGCACAGAGTGGGCACAGGGTCACGGCCATCTGCTATGCTTCCAGCCCGGACCCGCCCGGAGTCCGCCACCCCCGATAAGACGAAGGAGAAGGCAATGAGCATCAACGTGGGCGATCGCATCCCCGACGGCAAGCTGCAGGTCATGGGTGACAACGGACCGGAAGACGTCACCACGGCGCAGCTTTTCGACGGCAAGAAGGTGGTCCTCTTCGCCGTGCCCGGCGCATTCACCCCCGGGTGCAGCATGACGCACCTGCCCGGCTACGTGGTCAACGCGGACAAGATCAAGGCCAAGGGGGTCGACACGATCGCCTGCATGGCCGTGAACGACGCGTTCGTCATGGACGCCTGGGGCAAGGCACAGAACGCCGACGAGATCCTCATGCTCGGCGACGGCAACGGCGACTTCAACCAGGCCCTCGGCCTCGAGCTCGACGGCCGCGGTTTCGGCCTCGGCATGCGCAGCCAGCGTTTCGCCATGGTCGTCGACGACGGCGTGATCACCCACCTGCAGGTGGAGGAGGGCCCCGGTGTCGAGGTGAGTGCCGCCGAGGCTATCCTCGCGCTCCTCTAGCATTCGCCGCCCTGCCGTGACGGCGGCGCTGCGGGCACCTGGCGCAACACCAGGATGCCCGCGGCGATCGCGAACAGGCAGTAGGCCAGGAAGAACCAGAACCCGCGCTCCAGCTCCGCCTGCATGATCAGCAGGCCGCCGTCGTGCGCGGACGCCTTGCCGGCCAGCCAGGCCACCAGCATCGCCATCACGAAGACGTCCGCCATGGACCACTTGGACAGGGCCCCGTTGCACACCAGCAGCGGCCGCGCAAGCGGTGCCGGTGCCAGCACCGCGGCCGCCTGCAGCAGCAGCTTGCCCACCGGGATGACGACGCTGAAGGTGACGATGAGCACCGCGACCAGGACGTTGCCGCCGTCGGCCAGCTCCCGCGCCATGCCGGCGATGGAGCGGGTGCTGCGGTAGGCCTCGACACGCCCCTCGAGCTGGTCGAGGCCGAGGAAGGCCGAGATCATGTTCAGCACCTGCCGTGACTGCCCCTCGGCCTCGGGGCCCGCGATGAGCTCTATGCCGAGCTCCGCGACCTCGCTCTTTTCCAGCTCCCCGCTGAGGGTCAGCACCGGCTCGGTAATCCCGGGATAGAGCAGACCCAGCGCGATGACGATGGGCAACAGCAGGGCGAGGCGGCGGCCTGTGGACATGGCGCGGGACTCCGGACGGGGGCTGGGGCCCCCATTCTAGTCTACTGATGGCAGCGACTGGCGGTGGCGCCCGACTTCAGCCGAGGGCGACGTAGCAGGCCACGCTGATCACCGCGGCGCCGAGGAAGTTGAGCAGCAGGCCCTCCCGGGCCATGCGGGCGGTGGTGACGAGGCCGGAGCCGTAAACGACGGAGTTCGGTGCCGTGGCGACCGGCAGCATGAAGGCACAGCTCGCGCTCATCGCCGCCGGCACCATCATCAGCTCCGGGGCGATACCGGCGCCCAGCGCGGCCGCCGCGAGCACCGGCATGAGCAGCGAGGTGCTGGCCGTGTTCGAGGTGGCTTCGGTCATGAAGGTCACCCCGAGGCAGATGGCGCCGATGAGCGCGAGCGGCGGCAGCCCGGCGAGACCCGCCAGCCAGCTGCCGAGAAGGTCCGACAACCCCGAGCTGACGAAGCCGCGCGCCAGGCAGATACCGCCGGCGAAAAGCAGCAGCACGCCCCAGGGAATGGAGCTCGCGTGCTCCCAGTCGAGCAGGCGCCCCCCCTTGCCGTCGGGCAGCAGGCACATGACGACGACCGCCAGCAGCGCGACCGACGCATCGTTGGCCTGCGTGAGCCCGAGCCAGCCGCTCCAGCCGCCGAAGGGCTCGCTGCGGGTGATCCACAGCAGCGCGGTCACCGCGAACACGGCGAGCACGCGGCGCTCGGCGATACGCCAGGGGCCGACGGCGGGCAGCTCGACGGCGATGGCGCCGCCGAGGTTGCGGGTCAGGACCAGGGCCATGAGCGGGACCAGCACCAGCACCACCGGGACGGCCCAGCTCATCCAGGTCAGGAAACTCACCGCCTCGCCGGTCGTGTCCGCAAACACCTGCATGAAGATGAGATTCGGCGGCGTGCCGATGGGCGTGCCGACGCCGCCGACGCTGGCCGCATAGGCCATGCCCAGGAGCAGCGGCGGCGCCAGGCGCTCGCGCTCGCGGGCGCCCTCGAGCACCGCCAGGGCCACGGGGAGCAGCATCAGGGTCGTCGCGGTGTTGCTGATCCACATGCTCAGCACCGCCGCGGCGGCCATGAAGCCGAGCACCAGCCGGCGCCCGCTGCTCGCCCCGAACAGGCGGATCATGCCGAGGGCGATGCGCCGGTGCGCACCGGAGGCTTCCATCGAGCGCGACAGCAGGAAGCCACCGAGGAGCAGGAGAATCAGCGGCGAACCGTAGGCCTGGCCGACCTCGGCGGGGGTCAGCACACCGGCCAGGGGCAGCACCGCCAGCGGCAGCAGCGAGGTCACGGGAATCGGCAGCGGCTCGAAGATCCACCAGACGACGCACAGCACCGCCACCGCCGCGACCACGAGCACGGGCACCGGCTGCCCCGCGGCGGCCAG
>CAJWWA010000277.1 GCA_913048495.1 uncultured Halieaceae bacterium | reverse complement strand
TTGATCCAGTCCTTTAGCTGGGAAAACGAAACGTGTTCGATGTTTTGCTCTTTGAATGAGATAAAGGCCTTTTCAATGCGACCCATCACTCTTTTGCTCACTTTCACTTTAATCACTCCTTCTTGAGTCTGGTCACCAAGTATTCTTTGATGACTCTATCAGCTGTCTGCCAGAATGCTTCGTTATCCAGAGACGCTCTCTGGAACAAAGCAAGCGTCTCTTTGCTGATTCTCTGTGTAGTCCACTTGCTCGCAGAACTGTCTGACACATTACTACGCAGTTGTATATCGTTCTTAAGGGTTCTTGTATATGGAAACCCCTGTCATCTGACTAAACAGCATTCCCTAAATCCCCGAAGAAAGGTCGTAAGTGCATGAAGACCTACACTGTGGATCTCACGCTGTCTATCAATGCCATGAACGACGAGTACCGCGAGGCCATGGGCGAGACCGTCGCCCGCCTCGAGCAGGAGGACGGCCTCACCGGCGTCGTCATCGCGTCTGCCAAGAAGGTGTTCTTTGCCGGCGGTGACCTCCACGAACTGCTGGCGGTGACGCCGGCAGACGTCGAGCGTTTCAAGGGCGGCATCGACACGGTGAAAGACCAGCTGCGCCGCCTCGAGAAGCTGCCGGTACCGGTGGTGGCGGCCATCAACGGCGCCGCCCTCGGCGGTGGCTTCGAGCTCTGCCTGGCCTGCAACCACCGCATCGCCTGGGATGACAAGAGCGTCCAGCTCGGCCTGCCGGAGGTCACCCTGGGCCTTCTGCCCGGCGGCGGCGGTGTGGTCCGCCTGACCAAGCTCCTCGGCCTTGAAAAGGCCCTGCCTTACCTCCTCGAAGGCAAGCGCATTGCCCCGGGCAAGGCCCTGGACGAGGGCATGATCCACGATGTCGTCCGTGAAAAAGAAGAGCTGGTACCGGCGGCGAAGGCCTGGATCCTCGCCCACCGCGACGACCCCGAGGCGGCGGTGCAGCCCTGGGATCGGAAGGGTTTCCGTATTCCCGGCGGCGACGCCAACTCGCCGAAGATCGCCCAGCTCATCCCGGCCGCCACGGCCATGCTGCGGCAGAAGACCCGCGGCCTGCTGCCGGCCCCGGAGAAAATCCTCGACGTGGCGGTGCAGGCGGCGCGCCTGGACCTGGAGACGGCCCTGGTGGTCGAGTCCCGCGGCCTGACCCACCTCGTGACCACGCCGCAGGCGAAGAACATGATCAGCACCTTCTTCTTCGGCCTGAACAAAGTGAACGGCGGCGCGAGCCGCCCCGAGGGAATCCCGAAGACCAGCACGAAGAAGGTCGGTGTGCTGGGCGCCGGCATGATGGGGCAGGGGATCGCCTACGTGTCCGCCATGGCGGGCATCGAGGTGGTTCTCAAGGACGTCTCCCTGGAGGCCGCGGAGAAGGGCAAGGCGTACTCGGAGAAGCTCCTCGACAAGCGCGTGGAGCGCGGCCGCATGACGCCAGAGAAGCGCGGCGAGGTACTGGCGCTCATCAAGCCCACGGCCGAGGACGCGGATCTCGCCGGCTGTGATCTCATCATCGAGGCGGTGTTCGAGAACATGGCCCTGAAGCACGAGATCACCCGCAACACCGAGCAGTATCTCGCCGAAGGCGGCGTCTGGGGCTCGAACACCTCCAGCCTGCCGATCACGCAGCTGGCGGAGGCCAGCGAAAAACCGGCGAACTTCATCGGCATCCACTTCTTCTCCCCGGTGGACAAGATGCCCCTGGTGGAAATCATCATGGGCGAGCAGACCTCCGATGAGGCGCTGGCAAAAGCCTTCGACTACACGCAGCAGATCCGCAAGACGCCGATCGTGGTCAACGACTCCCTCGGCTTCTTCACCTCGCGCACCTTCGGCACCTACCTGGACGAGGGCGTGCGGCTCCTTGCCGAGGGCATGCACCCGGTACTCATTGACAACCTGGGCAAGGCCGTGGGCATGCCCGTGGGTCCCCTGCAGGTCTACGACGAGGTGAGCCTGGAGCTGACCCGCAAGGCGCAGCAGACCTGGAAGGAAATGGGCGTGCTGGACAAGTGGGGCGACGGTACCGTGACCCGCGGCGTCATCAATACGCTGGTGGAAGAGTACGGTCGCGGCGGCCGGCATCACGGCGGCGGCTTCTACGAGTACGCCGAGGACGGAAGCCGGGCTATCTGGCCGAAGCTTCTCGAGCTCTATTACAACCCGGAGATCTGCGTGCCCGAGCAGGATGTGAAGGACCGGCTCCTGTTCCGCCAGGTGATCGAGTCGCTCAAGTGCCTCGAGTCGGGTGTGTTGCGCTCCGAGGAAGACGGCAACATCGGTTCCATCATGGGCATCGGTGCGCCGCCATGGACCGGCGGCTTCCTGCAGTTCGTGAAGACCTACGGCTACGGCCGCTTTGTCGCCCGTTGCGAGGAACTCGCGGCGGCCTACGGTGAGCGCTTCGAGCCGCCGCAGATCGCCCGGGAGCGTGCCGCCGAGGAAACGCAGGCGGCTGCCTGAGGCCAGCGACGCCGTCCCCTGTCACCGGCCTGACCCCGGCAGGGGCCGCTAGATCGGCAGGGGTATGAACATGGAGGACGCCGCGTGCACCGCCCGGGTGACGCGGCGGTCTCCGGCATCCCCGGCGATCCGCGCCATCATGTCCTGCAGGGCAATGAGCTTGCCGAAGAGGCGCTCGAAAGACAGGTTGTCCACCACGCCCCGATACTCGCTGGTCACCAGGAAGGGCCGCCCGTCGGCCCGGCGCGTGTTCTTCAGGCGCCAAACGAGGATCTCGATATTGCGCGCGCTGGTCTTGAGCGCCTCCGCCTCCAGCGGCTCCGAGAGCAGGTAGGTCTCCGTGTTGTAACCGTAGGCCTGGCGCAGCATGCCGCCGAGGCCCGCCACCAGCGCAAACACCCGGTCGCCCTCGAACGCGGGGTTGAATACGACCTCCAGGGCGACGATGCCCTCGCGGCCCCCGAGCTCCGGGAAATCCAGCGGCCCCGGCGTGTCCTTGAGCAGCTGCAGGCGCCGCTCCACGGTCATGCCTGGCACCTTGCGCAGTTCCCCGGGGTTGCGCGCGTACAGTTTCTCCGCGAGCTCCCGTACCAGTGCGCGGGTCTCGTCGATGAACTCATCGGTAACGAGGTCGATGTCCGACTTTGCGATATTCTTCAGCTCATAGCCGCCGCAGCCCGGGAGCAGCAGGGCGAAAAACAGCATTAGGACGGCGGTGCGGGGCATGGCACGATGGTAGCCGATCGGGCGCTGGCACGCTCTAGCGGCGGTGCCTCGTTGGTAACCGGCGCAGGGAGGACCGGCATGAAACAGCGCGAACGCGGGCTGCACGAACTCTACCGGGAGGATCCGCTCGCCGCGGACTGGCTCGCTTTCGGCCGCCGCTCCGACCCGGTCACCCGCCGGGGGTTCCTCGGCGGCGCCGGGCGCATGGCCGCGCTCCTCGGCGCCGAGGTGGCCTTTGCGCCGCTGATGCCCGCGGGCCTGATTCCGGCGGCCCTGGCGGACAGCGACAGCGACTTCGCCATTCCCGGCAAGGTCCCGGGCCTGCGCATCCTCAACGACCGGCCCCTGAACGCCGAGACACCGGCACACCTGCTCGACGACCCGGTGACACCGGCGTCACACATGTTCGTGCGCAACAACGGCCTGCCGCCGCCCAGCGTTGACGCGGCGGGCTGGCGGCTGGTGATCGACGGTGAGGCCGTGCCCCGGCCCCTGGCCTTTACCCTGGCGGAACTGAAGGCGCGCTTCCGGGCTCATCGCTACCGGCTGGTCCTCGAGTGCGGGGGCAACGGCCGCCACGAGTTCAACCCGCCGGCCCGCGGCAACCAGTGGACCACGGGCGCCGTCAGCTGCGGCGAGTGGAGCGGCCTGCGGCTGCGTGAGCTGCTCGATGCCGCGGGCGCGGGGGAGGGGTCGGTCTACGTGGCCTACCACGGCGCCGACAGCCACCTCTCCGGTGACCCCGCGAAGGAGGCGATCAGCCGCGGCATCCCCATCGCCAAGGCGCGGGAGGACGAGACGCTGCTGGCCTGGGCGCTCAACGGCGAGCCGATCCCGCTGCTGCACGGCGCGCCGCTGCGCCTGGTCGCCGGTGGCTGGCCGGCCTCGGCGTCGGGCAAGTGGGTGAACCGGCTCGGTATCCGCGACCGGGTGCATGACGGCGCCAAGATGGGCGGCCAGTCCTACCGGGTGCCCTGCGACCCGGTGAGGCCCGGCGCAACGGTTGCCGATGACGCCATGTGCATCATCGAGTCCATGCCGGTGAAGTCGCTGATCACCTTTCCGCGCTCGGGCATTGACCACGATGCCGGCCCGCTCGCCATCCGCGGCCACGCCTGGGCCGGCGACCTCGCCGTTGCACGCGTGGAGCTGTCCATCAATTTCGGCCAGCACTGGCAGCCGGCCGAGCTCGACCCGCCGCCGGGCAGGCCGCAGGTGCTCTCCGAGGGCAACACGGTCGCCGCCGCCGGCGTGCTCATCTACGCTGTCGTCCTCGACGCGCTGACCTCGGTGCCCGCCGCCGTGCAAGCGGACGTCCCCGCCGCGCTGCGCACGAGCGCCTACG
>CAJWWA010000276.1 GCA_913048495.1 uncultured Halieaceae bacterium | reverse complement strand
CCAGCCGCTCGAGCAGCGGCACCGTGTATACCCGCGGCTTGTTCGTGGCGACGCCCCAGGCGATGCCGGCCTCGCCGAGGCGCGCGATGAGCTCGCGCAGGCCCGGGAACAGGGTGGCGTGGGTGCCGAGGATGCCGCCGTAGAGCGTCAGCAGCCGCTGGCGCCAGTGCTCGAAATCGTCCTCGCCCTCTTCGAGGCCGAGGGCGAGGGTGACCAGGCCGCGGGCGCCATTGGACACGCTGGCGCGGATCCGCTCCGGCGGCAGGGGCTTAAGGCCGGCCTCGGCGCGCAGGGTCTGCACCACCGGGATGAAATCGCCGGCGGTGTCGGCCAGGGTGCCGTCGAGGTCGAAGAAGACCGCGGCGAGGCGCGGGCCCGGGTGGCTCACGCCGGTTTCTCGGCGCGCAGGAGGTAGTTCACGGACACGTCCTTCTTGTCGAGGCGGTAGCGCCTGGTCAGCGGGTTGTAGGTCAGGCCGGTCATCTCGCGCAACACGAGGCCCGCGTCGCGGATCCAGCCGGCGAGTTCCGAGGGCTTGATGAACTTGTCGTACTCGTGGGTCCCCGCCGGCAGCAGCCGGAGGATGTGCTCGGCGCCGACGATGGCGAACAGAAACGCCTTCGGGTTGCGGTTGATGGTGGAGAAATAGAGCGATGCCCCCGGCCGGGCGAGGGCGGCGCAGGCGGCGACCACGGCGCCGGGATCGGGCACGTGCTCGAGCATTTCGAGGCAGCAGACGACGTCGTAGCTGCCGGGCCGCTCTTCCGCCAGCTCCTCCGCCGTGGCCTGGCGGTAGTCGATGTCCAGACCCGACTCCAGCTGGTGCAGCCGCGCCACCGACAGCGGCGCCTCGCCCATGTCGATGCCGGTGACCCGGGCGCCGCGCTGCGCCATGGCCTCGGCCAGGATGCCGCCGCCGCAGCCGACGTCGACCAGGTCGCGGTCGGCGACCGGCGACAGGCCGTCGATGAAGTTGGCCCGGAGCGGGTTGATCTCGTGCAGGGGGCGGAAGTCGCCGTCCATGTCCCACCAGCGCGCGGCGAGGGCCTCGAACTTGGCGATCTCCTGGCGGTCGACGTTACTGCGTGCGGTCATGGTGTCTCCTTGGCTGCGTTGCCCCTGTCCCCCGGTGACGGCCCCGCCTGGATTCGGGAACGCCAGTCCTCGGCCTTCGCCAGCACCGCCCGCCGGTCGATGGTCAGCGGTTTGCGCCCGGCGAGCAGCGCCCGGCCGGCGACCCAGCTGTGGCTGACCTCGCTGCCGTTGCAGGCGTAGACCAGGGTCGACAGCGGGTTGTAGACCGGCTGCTGGGCCGGGCCGCCGAGGTCCACGGCGACCAGGTCTGCCTGCTTGCCGACCTCGAGGCTGCCGATGCGCTGCTCGAGGCCGAGGGCGCGGGCACCGCCGAGCGTGGCCAGGGTCAGCGTGCGCGCCGCCGGCAGGGCCGAGGCGTCGCCGGTGCCCAGCTTGGCGAGCAGGGCGGCGCTGTGCATCTCGTTGAACAGGTTGAGGTCGTTGTTGCTGGCGGCGCCGTCCGTGCCCAGGGCGACGTTGACGCCGGCGTCGAGCAGGCGCGTCACCGGGCAGGTGCCGGAGGCCAGCTTCATGTTCGACTGCGGGCAGTGGACCACGTGCGCGCCGGTGGCGGCGAGCAGCTCGATATCCTGTCGCCCGGCGTCGGTCATGTGCACGCACTGCGTGCGCGGGCCGAGCAGGCCCAGGCGGTGCAGCGTATCCAGGGGCCGCTCGCCGTTTGCCTCCACCGCCTGCAGCACTTCCGCGGCGGTCTCGTGCAGGTGGATGTGCACCGGCAGGTCCAGCTCCGCGGCCAGGGTGGCGATGCGGGCGAGGGTCTCCTCGCCCACGGTGTAGGGCGCGTGCGGGCCGAACACGACACTGATGCGCTCCTCGTGGCGCAGCTCGTCGCGCAGCGCCAGTCCTTTTGCCAGGTAGTCGTCGGGCCCGCTGCCCCAGGCCGTGGGGAAGTCGAACACGGGGAAGGCGAGCTGGGCGCGCAGGCCCGCGGCGAGGTACTCGCGGGCCGCGACCTCGGGACAGAAGTACATGTCCGAGCAGGTGGTGGTGCCGCTCTCGATCATCTCGAGGGCCGCGAGGCGCACGCCGTCGCGGACGAAGCCCTCGCCGACCCAGGCGCCCTCGGCGGGCCAGATGTGGTCCCGGAGCCAGGGCATGAGGGGCAGGTCGTCGGCGTAGCCGCGCAGCAGCGCCATGGCGGCGTGACCGTGGGCGTTGACCAGCCCCGGCATGAGCGCGTGCGACGGCAGCTCGAGCTCCTCGGCGGCGCGGATCCCCGCGGCCTCGGCGCGGGGCAGGAGAGCGCTGATCGCACCATCCTTTACCGCCAGGCTGTGGCCCTCGAGCACGGCGCCCTCGGGCACCACCGGCACGATCCAGCGCGGGTGGATCAGGAGGTCTGCCGCTGTCGTGCCTGTCTCCATGGGGCCTGCTCCCTCTTGGCCAGGATTGGCGTTGTCGCCCGCCGCTGCGGCGGGTCGCTTCGGGGCGGGCAGTATAACCGCAATTGTCCGCCGCCGGGCGGCCCCGGGCAGCCGGCCCGGGGCCGGTTCCAAGTCCTTAAAAACATGGCGAAAACGGGCCGCAGGCGGTACACTGGCAGGCTTCCATGACGGGGCTGCCGGCGGTTCTGCGCAGCGCATGCCAGGGTTGCTGTGGCGGCCCCGTGTGCGCCGCTGGCCGTGCACCGCTCCGAGTCGCACAGGGAATGCCAGATGGGTGAAATCGCCAAGGAAATCCTGCCGGTCAACATCGAGGACGAGCTGAAGCAGTCCTACCTCGATTACGCCATGAGCGTGATCGTCGGCCGCGCCCTGCCGGACGTCCGCGACGGCCTGAAGCCGGTGCACCGGCGCGTGCTCTTCGCCATGAACGAGCTCAACAACGACTGGAACAAGGCCTACAAGAAATCGGCGCGGGTCGTCGGTGACGTCATCGGTAAGTACCACCCCCACGGCGACTCTGCCGTCTACGACACCATCGTGCGCATGGCGCAGGATTTCTCCATGCGCTACATGCTCGTCGACGGGCAGGGCAACTTCGGCTCCATCGACGGCGACTCCGCCGCGGCCATGCGCTACACCGAGATCCGCATGCAGAAGATCGCCCACGCGATGCTCGCGGACCTCGACAAGGAAACGGTCGATTTCGTCGACAACTACGACGGCACGGAGCGCATTCCCTCCGTGCTGCCGGCCCGGGTGCCCAACCTGCTGGTCAACGGGTCCGCCGGTATCGCCGTGGGCATGGCCACCAACATCCCGCCGCACAACCTGACCGAGGTGGTGAGCGGCTGCCTGGCGCTGATGAAGAACCCGGAGATCACCGTGGACGAGCTCATGGAGCACATCCCCGGGCCCGACTTCCCCACCGGCGGCATCATCAACGGCCGCGCCGGCATCATCCAGGCCTACCGCGGCGGCCGCGGCCGCATCTACGTCCGCGCCAAGGCCGAGGTCATCACCGATGAGAAGCGCGGCCGCGACACCATCATCGTCCACGAGATTCCCTACCAGCTGAACAAGGCGCGGCTCATCGAGCGCATCGCCGAGCTGGTCAAGGAAAAGAAAATCGAGGGTATCAGCGAGCTTCGCGACGAGTCCGACAAGGACGGCCTGCGCATCGTCATCGAGCTGCGCCGGGGCGAGATCGGCGACGTCGTCCTCAACAACCTGTACGCCCAGACCAACCTGCAGTCGGTCTTCGGTATCAACATGGTGGCGCTGGTGGACGGCCAGCCGAAGGTGCTCAATCTGAAGGAGGTGCTCGAGGCCTTCATCCGCCACCGCCGCGAGGTGGTCACCCGGCGCACGGTCTACCTGCTGCGCAAGGCGCGCGAGCGCGGGCACATCCTCGAGGGGCTGGCGATCGCGCTGGCCAACATCGACCCGGTGATCGAGCTGATCAAGGCCTCGCCGAGCGCCGCGGAAGCGCGCGAGGCGATCCTCGCCCGCACCTGGGCGCCGGGCGAGGTGCTGGCCATGCTCGAGCGCGCCGGCGCCGAGGCCTGCCGCCCGGACGGGCTGGAGCCGCACTACGGCCTGCACGGCGACGCCTACCAGCTGTCGCCGGCCCAGGCCCAGGCGATCCTCGAGCTGCGCCTGCACCGGCTCACGGGCCTCGAGCACGAGAAGCTGCTCAACGAGTACCAGGAGAAGCTTGCCGAGATTGCCGACTACCTCGACATCCTCGGCGACCCGGAGCGCCTGATGCAGGTGATCCGCGAGGAGCTCGAGGAAGTGGCGCAGGAGTTCGGCGATGCGCGCCGCACCCAGATCTCCGCCTCGCAGCACGATTTGACGGTGGAGGACCTGATCACCGAAGAGGACCGGGTGGTAACCATCTCCCACCTCGGCTACGCAAAGACCCAGCCGCTCTCCGACTACCAGGCGCAGCGACGCGGCGGCATGGGCCGCGCGGCCCTGTCGGTGAAGGACGAGGACTTCGTCGAGCACCTGCTGGTGGCAAGCACGCACGCCACCATTCTCTGTTTCTCCAGCCTCGGCAAGGTGTACTGGCTCAAGGTCT
>CAJWWA010000275.1 GCA_913048495.1 uncultured Halieaceae bacterium | reverse complement strand
CGCCGGCGCCGGACGAGCCGTCGATGTAGCGCCGCCCGCTTTCGTCGTAGATGTGCACGCCTTCGGCCCGGGCCGCGTGCGGGTAGCGGTCGTGAAGGGAGCGGTTGAGCAGGTGCGCCATGGCGATGCCCTTGCGGTGAGGCCGTGCGGACCTGGAATTATCCGGGAGCGCAAGGCACCACCGCAAGAAGGCAGCGGGCCTCTTAGCAGCCGCCGTCCAACCCTGCGATAATCGCTGTTTTTCGAAGGAGCCTTTCATGTACCAGGATCTCTCCCTCGACCGCTTCATGCAGGGCCTGATCAAGCGCAACCCCGGCGAAACGGAGTTCCACCAGGCCGTGCACGAGGTGGCCGAGTCGGTGATTCCCTTCATCCTCGACAATGTGCGCTACCGCGAGGCGGGCATCCTCGAGCGCATGACCGAGCCGGACCGCAGCGTGATCTTCCGCGTGGTGTGGGAGGACGATGCCGGCAACATCCGCGTCAACCGCGGCTTCCGCGTGCAGTTCAACAACGCCATCGGCCCCTACAAGGGCGGGTTGCGCTTTCACCCCACCGTGAACCTGTCGATCCTCAAGTTCCTGGGCTTCGAGCAGACCTTCAAGAACAGCCTGACCACCCTGCCCATCGGCGCGGGCAAGGGCGGCTCCGACTTCAATCCCAAGGACAAGTCGGACCGGGAGATCATGCGCTTCTGCCAGGCGTTCATGAGCGAGCTCTACCACCACATCGGCCCGAACACGGACGTGCCCGCGGGCGACATCGGCGTGGGCGCGCGGGAGATCAGCTATCTCTTCGGCCAGTACAAGCGGCTGACTGGCGAGTTCACGGGGGCGCTCACCGGCAAGGGGATCGAGTTCGGCGGCAGCCTCATCCGCACCGAGGCCACGGGCTGGGGAGCGGCCTTCTTCATGCAGGCCATGCTCGCGCACCGCGGCGACAGCGTGGAGGGCAAGACCTGCGTCCTGTCCGGGTCCGGTAACGTGGCGCTCTACTGCGCGCAGAAGCTGATACAGCTCGGGGCGAAGGTGGTCACGCTGTCCGACTCCTCGGGCTTCATCCATGACGCCGACGGTCTCGACGAGGACAAGCTGCACTGGCTCATCGACCTGAAGACCCGGCGACGCGGGCGGATCCACGAGTACGCCGAGCAATTCGGCGCCCAGTACCACGAGGGGACCCGGCCCTGGGGCGTGCCCTGCGAACTCGCCTTCCCCTGCGCGGTGCAGAACGAGCTGGATCAGCAGGATGCGCGCACCCTGGCGGTGAACGGCTGCCAGGCGGTGGCCGAGGGCGCCAACATGCCGACGACGGTGGAGGCGATCAAGGTGCTGCACGACGCCGGCGTGCTCTTCGGCCCGGGCAAGGCCGCCAACGCCGGCGGCGTTGCCGTTTCCGGGCTGGAGATGAGCCAGAACAGCATCCGCATGGCCTGGGCGGCCGAGGAACTGGAGCGGCGGTTGCGCGACATCATGAATGGCATTCACGACCAGTGCGTGCACTATGGTCAGGACAATGGCCAGAACGGCGACCAGGTAAACTACGTGCGCGGCGCGAACGTTGCCGGCTTCCGCAAGGTGGCGGATGCGATGCTGGCCTACGGTGCGATCTGAGCCCGGCCGCGGGCCGGTGCCTCGCTTACTCCTCGTCCTGCCGCAGCCGCTCGATCTCGGCGTCCAGCGCCGCTTCATCCTCCACGCGGGTGGCGAGGAGCGCGCGCAGCGGCTCGATGTTGGCCTGGTCCACGTGCTGTACGGAGAAGCCGAGGCGGCCGCTCTCCACGTGCTGCAGATAGGCGTGGAGCTCGAGCACCTTGCTGTCCCCGAGGTGAATCACGAGCGTGAAAGGCTCGTTGTACTGGGCGTCCCAGACGTCGGGCTGGTCCGTGGCCACGCCGGCGAGAGAGAGGTCGACGAGGCGCTGCTTCCAGACGCTGCCGCCCTGGTGCACCTCGACCGGGAGGTCGAGGCCCGCGCGGAGGTTTTCACGTCGATCGTTCGGGTAATCGCTCATGGCGGGTTCGTTCCTGCCCCTGTTTCCGGGCAATATAACGCCTCCCCTGCGGCAATGCGATACACCCCGTGACCCAGTCCCGTACGCGCAACCGGGTGAGCGTCACCCTCGCCTGTTTCCTCGCCTACTGCGTGATGTCGGGCATGCTGGCCCCCATCGGCGTGGTGCTGCCGCCGCTCGCAGAGCAGCTCGGCATCCCGGTGCCGGCCGCCGGCGCGCTGTTCAGCTGGCTCACGGTGGGGATCCTGGTCGGCTCCGGCCTCGCCCTGGTGGTCTTCGACCTGCTCAGCCTGCGGGCGGCCATGCTGCTGATCTACGTCGCCATCGCCGGCAGCCTGCTGCTGCTGCGGTTCACGGACAGCGCCTGGCTGCTGCGCCTCGCCCTCGGTGTGGTCGGGGCCGGTTGCGGCATCGGTCTCGCCGGCGCCGCCAGCGGTATTGCGCTGCTGTTCGAGGGCGAGCGCCGGGCCTCCATGCTGGTGGTGACCGACGGTTTCTTCAGCGGCGCCGGCGCCGCCACTTCTGCCGTGGCGGTGCTCTTCGTCGCCGCGGGGCTGCACTGGGCGAGCAGCTACCTGCTCGTGGGCGGTGTGGCGGTGGTGATCGTGCTCCTCGCGGCGATGTCGCGCTTCCCGACCAGCGAGGCGGCGCGGGTCGCGCCGGTCGACGGGGAGGAAAGCGGGGAGGGTGGCGTGCCGGCGCCCGTGCCGCGCTGGCCGGCACCGGTATGGCTGTGCATCGCCGCGCTCTTCCTCTACACGCTTGGCCAGAACAGCATGCTCTGGTGGCTGCCGAGCCACCTCGAGGCCACGCTGCCCATGTCGCGCGAGGCCGCCGGCTCCGTGGTTTCCCGCTACTGGACCGGCATGTTCTGCGGCCAGCTGCTGGTGGCGTGGTGGGTCCTGCACCTGGGCGCCCGGCGCATGGTGCTGGCGAGCATCTTCGGCACGCTCCTCGGCAGCCTGCCGCTGTGGACCGTGACGGTGCCGGCCTGGCTGCCCTGGCTCGCCTTCGCCTGGGGCCTGGCGAACTTCGGCCTGCTCAAGGTGACCATCGCCTTCGCCAGCGAGGCGGTGCCCCTGCCCACCCCCCGGCTCATCGCCGCGCTGCTCTTCGGCGCCACCCTGGGCACGGCGGTGAGCCCGGTGGTCACCAGCGCCGTGGTCGCCGCGGGCAACGAGCTGACGGTGCTGCGCTTCAGCTCTTTCTGCTTCCTTTTCCTGGCGGGTCTGCTCCTGCTCGCCCGGGGCTTCGCAGCGCCCGCCCTCGCAACGTCCGCCCCCGCGATCACAACGAGGGAGACCCCGTGACTGTCGCCACCGTCGATTTCACCGCGCCCGGGCCCGACCGCGCCTTCGTCCAGGCCCTGCGCGAGAGCGGTTTTGCCGTGCTGCGCCATCCGCCGCTGGACGCGGCGCGGCTCGAGCGGATGGAGGCGGGCTGGCGCGCGTTCTTCCTGCGCGATGAGGCGGGCAGCGACGGCAAGGCGGCGTGGCTGGCCGAGGAGAACCCGGTCTCCGGCAACACCACCGGCTGGATTTCGCCCGAGGTTTCCGAAACCGCCGTCGGCCACGGCGTGAAGGACCTAAAGGAGTTCTATCACATCGCCCCGGGAGCGAAGCTGCCGCCGGCGCTGGCGGAAGACGCCTTCGCCCACCTCGACGAGGCGCTCGCCCTCGGCGCCCGGCTGCTCGGCTGGATCGACGCGCACTGCCGCGAGGTGCTGCCCCCGCCGCTGCATGGACGGCTGGCCGGGAGCCTGTCGCGGGAGCACAGCCTGCTGCGCATCCTGCACTACCCGCCGCTGGCCGGCGGCGAGGCGCCCGGCGCCGTGCGCGCCGCGGCCCACGAGGACATCAACCTGCTCACGGTACTGCCGGTGTCGCGGGAGCCGGGGCTTCAGATCCGCACCCGCGCTGGCGGCTGGGAGGCGGTGCCGGGCGAGCCGGGCGATGTGATCATCAACGCCGGCGACATGCTGCAGGAGGCGACGCGCGGCGCGCTGCCCTCGACCACGCACCGGGTGGTGAACCCCTCCGACCCGGCGATGAACGTCTCGCGCATCGCCATGCCCTACTTCCTCGCGCCGGACCTCGAGCTGCGGCTGTCTGCGCGCTATACCGCCGGCAGCTACCTTCGCGAACGGCTGCAAGCGCTGGCCCGCTGAAACGCTGCGGAGTGCGGGCTCAGCGCGCGAGCTCTGCCAGGGCGGCGAGATAGCGCTCGCGCACGCCGTCGGCGTCGACGCTGCGGGCGACACGGCAGGGCGGCCGGTCGCGCCAGGCGTCCGACAGGTAGCGCTCCGGGTGCTCGCCGAGAATCCCCTGGCCGAGGGCCACGCCCCCCGTGGCCACGCGCACGGGACCGGTGGCCGTCGTGTAGAGCTCGGGATAGAGCAGGCAGGCGACGGCGGAGGAATCGTGGATCGGGCACTGGCGGCCGCCGCCGAGGATGACGATGTGTGATTCCTCTTTTTGATAGATGCAAAAAATCTGGTTGTAGTGCTGAATCATTTCCTTTGATCCAGCCAACACGAGCACCGTACTGTCGCTGAC
>CAJWWA010000274.1 GCA_913048495.1 uncultured Halieaceae bacterium | reverse complement strand
CGCTGGTGCAGCCCGACGGTTATATGCGCATTGTCGATCGCAAGAAGGACATGATCGTGGTGTCGGGCTTTAACGTGTATCCCAACGAGCTCGAGGATGTGCTGGTGGCGCATCCTGAAGTGGTCGAGTGCGCAGCGGTTGGTGTGCCCAGTGAGAGCACGGGGGAGGCGATTCGCATGTATGTGGTTCGCAGCAATCCTGATCTCTCTGAAGACGATGTGCGCAATTTCATGCGCGAGGGGCTTACGGGCTACAAGGTGCCGAAGTCGGTCGTGTTCAAGGATGAGTTACCGAAGACCGCGGTGGGTAAGATTCTGCGACGCGAGCTGCGCGACCTCGATTGACTCCGGCCTGAATTGATGAGCACTACCCAGCCGGTCTCCGAACGCGAGGTGCCGGCACAGATCGATTTCCCCGAACAGCTGCCGGTATGCGAGCGCCGCGCCGATATCGAGGCGGCGATTCGCGATCATCAGGTGGTCATTCTCGCAGGCGAAACGGGTTCGGGTAAAACCACCCAGCTCCCCAAGATCTGTCTGAATCTTGGCCGCGGCCGCCAGTTACGCATTGGCCACACCCAGCCCCGGCGTATTGCCGCCCGCACCGTGGCCCAACGCATTGCCGATGAGCTCAACACGTCGCTGGGCGGGCTGGTGGGTTATCAGATCCGCTTCAATGACACCGTCTCGGATGCTAGCGCTATTAAGCTCATGACCGATGGCATCCTGCTCGCCGAGCTGACCCACGATAGAGATCTCAGCGCCTACGACACGCTCATCATCGATGAGGCCCACGAGCGCAGCCTCAATATTGATTTTCTATTGGGTTATCTCAAGCAACTGTTGCCGCGCCGGCCCGACCTCAAAATTATCGTCACCTCCGCCACCATCGACGTGGACCGGTTCTCCCGGCATTTCGACGGGGCGCCGGTGGTGGAAGTGCCCGGGCGCTCCTATCCCGTGGAGACACACTACCTGCCGCCGGAACCCGGCACGGACCGGGACCCGCTGCAGGCGCTGGCAGAGCGCGTGCGCGAGGTGCGCGACGGCGCCTGGGGGCCGCGCGGTGACATGCTCGTGTTCCTCCCCGGGGAGCGCGACATCCGCGAGCTTGCCCATGCGCTGCGCGGCGAGGCGGGCCTCGACGTGCTGCCGCTCTATGCCCGCCTCGGCCAGGCGGAGCAGGCCCGGGTCTTCGACCCGCGCAGCCGCCGCGGCCTGCGCGTGGTGCTCGCCACCAACGTGGCCGAGACCTCGGTCACCGTCCCCGGCATCCGCTACGTCATCGATCCGGGCGAGGCGCGGATCAACCGCTACAGCCCGCGCTCGCGGATCCAGCGCCTGCCCATCGAGCCCGTCTCCCGGGCCAGCGCGGACCAGCGCAAGGGCCGCTGCGGGCGCGTCGGGCCCGGGGTGTGCCTGCGCCTTTACAGCGAAGAGGACTACCTGTCCCGCCCCGCCTTCACCGACCCGGAGATCCGTCGCAGCAGCCTGGCGGCGGTGATCCTGCAGATGCTGGACCTGCGCCTGGGCGCGGTGGAACGGTTCCCGTTCCTCGAGCCGCCGGAGCGCAAGGGCGTGCGCGAGGGCTACCGCCTGCTCGAGGAGCTCGGCGCCGTCGACGCGCGGCACCGGTTAACGCCCCTGGGGCGGAAGCTGGCGCGGCTGCCGGTCGACCCGATCGCCGGTCGCATGATCCTCGCCGCCAGCGACCACGGCTGCGTGCCGGAGGTGCTGGTCATCGCCAGCGCCCTCGCCGTGCAGGATCCCCGCGAGCGCCCGGCGGACCGCCAGGCGCAGGCGGACCAGGCGCATGCCCGCTTCCGCGATCCGCGCTCGGACTTCCTCGCCTTCCTGCAGCTCTGGCGCTACTTCGAGGAGCAGCGCCAGGCCCTCAGCCAGAACCAGCTGCGCAAGCTCTGCAAGCAGGAGTACCTCTCGTTCCTGCGCATGCGCGAGTGGCGCGATATCCACCGCCAGCTCAGCATCGCCTGCCGCCAGCAGGGTATCGCCGTGTCCTCGCGCCTCGCCGAAGAGCCGGACTACACCGGCATTCACCGGGCACTGCTCCCGGGGCTGCTGGCGAACGTCGCGCAGCGCCACGAGGGGCGCGAATACCTGGGCACGCGCAACCGCAAGCTCTGGGTGTTCCCCGGCTCCACGCTGCATCGCAAGCCGCCGCCCTGGCTGGTGGCGGCGGAGGTGGTGGAAACCAGCCGGGTCTTCGCGCGCACCGCCGCTGCCATCGAGCCGGACTGGCTGCTCTCGGCCAACCCCGCGCTGCTCAAGCGGCACCACTACGAGCCGCGCTGGCAGCGCGGCAGCGGCCGGGTGGTGGCCACGGAACGGGTCACGCTGTTCGGCCTCACGGTGAGCGATGGGGTGACGGTGCACTACGGCCCCATCGATCCCCCGGTAGCGCGGGCGCTGTTGATCCGGGAAGGCCTGGTCCCGGGGCGCTGGCGGCAGCCGCCCGCGTTCCTGCGCCACAACCTCGCCGAGGCCGCCGCGCTCGAGGACCTCGAGAACCGCATCCGGCGCCGGGACCTGCTGGTGGACGAGGAGTCGCTGTTCGCGTTCTACGACGAGCGCCTGCCGGCCGATATCACCACGGCGGCGAAGCTCGCGCGCTGGCTGAAGCGGACCCCGGGCGCCGATGCCGGTCTACGCCTGACTCGTGCGGAGCTCGCCGCCCGCCTGCCCGGGGATGACGTGGAGGCACAGTTCCCGGACGAGCTGAGCTGGGAAGGGCAGCGCTACCCGCTCGCCTACCGCTTCGAGCCGGGTGGCGAGGCGGACGGTGTCTCGGTTACGGTGCCGGTCGCGCTGCTCAACCGCGTGCCGCGCTACCGCTTTGACTGGCTGGTCCCCGGCCTTCTCCGGGAGAAGTGCGAGGCGCTGGTGCGCGGCCTGCCCAAGCGCATCCGGCGCAACCTCGTGCCGGTCCCGGATACCGTGGCCGCCGCCCTCGGCGACCTGGCGCCGGCGGACCGGCCGCTGCCCGACGCGCTTGCCCCGGTCCTTTCCCGCCTCGGCGGCTGTCGCGTCGAGGCGGCCGACTTCGATCCCGGCGCCCTCGACGATTTCTACCGCATGAACGTGCGCGTGGTGGATGCCGAGGGCGGGCTGCTGGCGCAGGGCCGGGATCTCGAGGCGCGGGTTGCGCGATTCCGCGACGAGACCGCCGCCGCCGTGACCGGTCCCGGTGCCCCGGGGCCCGCGCAGTCGGGTATCACCGGCTGGGATTTCGGCGAGCTGCCCGCGCGCTGGAGCGAGGAGCAGGCGGGGGTCACCATCGTGGCCTTCCCGGCGCTAGAGGACCGCGGCGACAGCGTCGCCATCCGGCTCTTCGACTACCTCGAGGACGCGTTCGCGAGCCACCGCCGGGGCCTGGCGCGGCTGGCGGCCCTGCAGCTGCCGCGGCCGCTGCGCAGCCTGCGCAAGCAGCTCCTGCGGGCAAACGAGGACCAGCTGCTGTTTGCCGCCGCCGGTCTCGAGCGGGAGCCGCTGGTCGACGATCTCCTCGCGGCGGCGGTGCTCGAGGCCTGCGGGCTCGGTGCGGGCGACTGCCGGGATCCGGCCACCTTCGAGGCCGCCGTTCAGCGGGGTAACGGGCGGCTCGTGGCGGTCGCCAACGAGCTGGAGCAGCGCCTTCGCAATACGCTGCGGCCGCTGGCGGCGGCACGGCCGCGACTGGCAAAGCTGGCGGGGCAGTGGCCCGGGGCGGTCGCCGACGTGGAGGCGCAGCTCGCGGACCTGTTCCGACCCGGCTTCATCCTGGCCACCCCCTTTGACCGGCTGGCGCAGTACCCGCGCTACGCCAAGGCGCTGGATTACCGGCTGGAGCGGCTGCCGGCGCAGCCGGGCAAGGACGAGCAGGCCCGGGCGCAGCTCGAGACCCTCCGGGCGCCGCTGGACGCGCTCCTGGTCGAGCGGCCAAACGTACGGCTAATGTCAGAAGAAATAATGACTTACAGCGAAATGCTGGAAGAGTTTCGAGTTTCGCTCTTCGCCCAGCAGCTGGGCACATCGCGCCCTGTCTCGGCCAAGCGCCTGGCCCGCCAGTGGCAGGACTGCGAGGCCTGGCTGGCCGCGCACCCGCGCTGATGCTCGCCTTCAGTGGGTAAACGTGAATAATTCGGGTTCTGGTTTTCGTTTCACGGGAACCGTCCCGGCCTACGCCGGTCGGACCCCTTTGTCGGCGCCTGCGCCGACGCATCGACCGGCCGAGGCTTGCCAGCGGGCGCCCTCGGCCGCTTACACCCCAACCCCTGGAGGAATCCAACATGGCTAAATCGAATAAGCACCTGGCGGCAGCCGTCGGCGCGGCTTTCCTGGCGGGCGGCGCGGCACAGTTCGTACAGGCCGACAGCAACCCCTTCGGCGCCACGCCGCTCGAGAGCGGCTACGAGCTGGCGCACTTCGACAAGCACGGCGAAGGCAGCTGTGGCGGTGAAAAAGGCGGTGAAGGCAAGTGTGGCGAGGGCAAGTGCGGCGGCGAGAAGGGCGGCGAAGGCAGCTGCGGCGGCGAGAAGGGCGGTGAAGGCAGCTGCGGCGCCGAGAAAGGCGGCGAGGGTTCG
>CAJWWA010000273.1 GCA_913048495.1 uncultured Halieaceae bacterium | reverse complement strand
GGCTCGGCCGCGGCTTCGGGGTGCTGCTGCTGGCGCTCGCGGGCTGGATGGCGCTGGAAGCGCTGCGGATTCTCTAGCTTTAAACTTTCCGGCGGCGGGCCACCGGACGCCCGACCGCTGCGCTGCCGCTGTGACCGGTCAGTGCAGGACCTGGCCCGGCTCCGTCACGACCAGCGCCTGCAAGCGCTTGCCCAGCATGATCACCGCGCCCGTTTCCCGCTGCACGCCGTCGTAGCTGTACTCGAAACGGTACTGGCGCCACACGCGCCAGTGCCCGCCGCTATCGCGGCTGAGGGACACGCGCTGCAGCGCCACGCTGTCGTCGAGAAACTGGAAGTCGCCGTCCCGGGACGCCCGGCGCACCGCCTGGATGGCGAGCTCGCGAACGCGGGTGGCACTGAACAGGTAAAAGCCCACACCCCCGAAGAAGGCGATCACGACCAGGTCGACGAGCTCGATGACCATCAGGCGGCCGCCTCCAGGCTGTCGTCGATAAAGGCGCGCACGAGCGCGTTGAAGCGCGCCGGGTCTTCGGCGTGCAGCCAGTGCCCGCAGTCCGCGAGGGTCTCGATGCGCGCGGCAGGGAACAGGCGGCGGATGCTGTCGCCGTGCGCATCGCTGACGTAGGGGGAACGGCCGCCGCGCAGGAACAGGACCGGCCCGGGGTAGGGGCCGGGCGCCACCGGCGCCTCGAGATAGGCCGGGTAGTTCGCCTCCAGCCCCGCGCGGTTGAAGCGCCAGCCCCAGGTGCCGTCATCGCGGCGGGCAAGGCTCAGCAGCAGGAACTGCACCACGCCCTCCTCTTCCAGGTAGCGGCGGAGAATCTCCCCGGCCTCCCGGCGG
The DNA here is from genome assembly GCA_913048495.1 of uncultured Halieaceae bacterium. Classification (GTDB taxonomy): domain Bacteria; phylum Pseudomonadota; class Gammaproteobacteria; order Pseudomonadales; family Halieaceae; genus Pseudohaliea. Next base: position 3,742 of record CAJWWA010000273.1, on the reverse strand, counting down.
CCGTCCACGGCGGCGGCTTCGACCGCCGCCAGAGCGGTGAAGACCGCGTCGTGAGAAGCGGCGTAGCGGACCGGGGCGATATCCGCGACCACCAGCGAGGCCACGGCGGCGGGGTCGGCGAGGGCCAGCTGCATCGCCACCTTGCCGCCGAGGGAATGGCCGACCAGGTGGGCGTTTTCTATGCCGGCTTCGCGCAACCACGCGCCCACGGCTCCGGCCATGCGCGGCAGGTCCGTGCCGTCGGTCCAGCCAGAGCGCCCGTGATCGGGCAGGTCGAGGCTGTGCACCCGGTAGCCGCTTTCCAGCGCCCGCGCGAGGGCACCGAGGTTGCTGCCCATACCGAAGAGCCCGTGCAGGAGCACGACGTGGGGGCCCGCGTCACCGACGCGGGTTGCATGCAGCGGGGTGGGTGTCATGGCCTGTGGCGCCGGGGACTTTCTGCTACCATCGCGCCACTATACCGGAGAGGGGTGACAGCGCGCATGCTCGGACTGATGAAAACCGCCGCCCGGGGCGCAGCCGTGATACTCGCGGCAGCGCTCGTCGCCTGCGCCGGCGGGCCGACCTACAACCCGACGGTGTTCCCCTACGAGATCGAGGAGGAGCGCCTCGCCGCCGACCCCCTGAAGACGGTCATCATCCCCCACATCAACCTCGGCTCGCCCTCGCGCAACTACCTCGAGCCGGTGGAGCCGCGCCTCGACGGCCTCCTCACCCGCTACCTGAAGGACAACGGCTACGAGGTGCTGCCGCAGCGGCTGTTCCGTCAGCACTGGAACACGGCCGTGCGCGCCTTCGGCGACCCGGTGGACCCGACCACCGGCCGCGTCAACATGAAGACCTTCACCCGGCTCATCCAGAGCGTGCGCGACCGCCTCGCCGAGGAGACGGACCTCGACGCCTTCGTGTTCACCGATATCGTCGAGCTGGAAGTGCCCTTCAGCGGCGGCCTCAAGCACGTGGCGCGCTGGGACGGTGTCTCCCGCCGGCCGACCCTGGACGGGCCCGGCAGCGGGGTGAGCTCGGATTTCGACTGGGGACGGCCCGCCGCGGTCGCCTCGCTGCAGGTCACGGTCTTCGACATGGAACTCAAGCGCGTGTTCGTCAGCCGCGGCGGTCTCGATGCCACCGACGCCATCGACACGCGCTCCTCCAGCGGCGGCTACACGCGGCGGCGCAACATCCTTGAGAACGAGGCCAACCTCGAGGAAGGCATCCGCCTCGCCCTGCACCCGCTGATCCCCTGGGAGCGCTGGCCGGGCAACCCCTGAGTCGGCCGGCGCGGCACGCCGCGCCCGACTCTCGCGCATCGATTTTCGCGCCTGAATCTTCGAGCCTCAGCCCTCGCGCTGCGGCGCTCGTCACTCAGTCTTCGTAGCTGGCGGGGCGCTTCTCCGCCTGGGCAGTAATGCCCTCTTCCAGGTCGCGCAGGCTCATCATCCCGGCGTTCCAGGTGGCGATGTAGTTGAGCCCCTCGGCGACGCTGTGGTCCCGGCTGTAGAGCAGCATCTCTTTCGTGCCGCGCACCACCAGCGGTGACTTGGCGGCGATAGTCCGGGCCAGGGCCGTCACCTCGCGCAGCATGACCTCGCGGTTCTCGAACACCCGGTTGACGAAGCCCACCGCCTTCGCCTCCTCCGCATCCATGTTGCGGCCCGTGTAGGCGAGTTCCCGCGCCACCCCGTCCGGGATGAGTTTCGGCAGCCGCTGCAGCGTGCCCACGTCGGCGACCATGCCGATGTCCACCTCGCGCACCGAGAACCAGGCGTCCTCCGCCGCGTAGCGCATGTCCGCGCAGCAGACCAGGTCGATGCCGCCGCCGATGCAGGTCGAATGGATGGCCGCGAGCACCGGCTTGCGGCAGCGCTCCAGCGCCGTGAGGTTGTCCTGCATGCGCAGCACGTTGCGGCGGAAGGCCTCGCCGCGCCGCGCCGGGTCCCCGGACGCGCCGTGGATGCCCTCGAACATGCCGAGGTCGAGGCCCGCGCAGAAGTGCCGCCCCTCGCCGGCGAGGACGACGGCGCGCACGGCGTCGCTCTCGTCGAGCCACTCAAAGCAGGCCTGCAGCTCCTGCCACATGGCCGCGTTCATGGAGTTCGCCTTGTCGGGGCGGTTCAGGGTGACCGTGGCGACGTGCGCGTCGATGCTGAGCGCCAGGGTTTGAAAGCTGGGGGTCATGGTGTCTCCTTGCTGGGGCCCGTCCAGGGGGCGACGAAGTCTTCCACCGCCAGGGCGGGCAGCGACTTCCCCGGTCCCTCGCGCGTGCCGAGATAGAGAAAGGCGACGATTTCCTCGTGCTCCTCGCCGCCGAGCTCACGCACGACCTCGCGGTCGAAGGCGCCGGCGCCGGTGCGCCAGATGCCCGCGTAGCCCTGCGCCTCTGCGGCGAGGAGGATCGCGTGCGCGGCGCAGCCGGCCGACAGGCGCTGCTCCAGCGGCGGCACCTTGGGGTGCGACTGCAGCCGCGCCAGCACCACGACCACCAGCGGCGCGCGCAGCGGTGCACAGCGGGCCTTCTCCCGCGCCGCCGCGTCGGCCTCGGGCTCGCGCCGCAGCAGCGACCGCTCCAGCACGCTGCCGAGGGCGTTGCGCGCCTCTCCCTCGACGGTGAGGAAGCGCCAGGGACGCAGCCAGGCGTGATCCGGCGCGCGCAGCGCGGCGGCGAAGATGGCCTCGGGCGACACGATGCGCGCGGCGGGCGGCTCGGACAGCAAATGGTGCATCATGACTAACTCTAAAACTCCCACACGAATATTCGCACTGCGGCCACCACCCCTCCGGCGACGAGGATAGCGAACGCGAGCCACAGCGAGAGCGACCTCGGAAACCCTCGTTGGTTGACCACGGCCCAGAGCAGCGGCGAGACAAACACCGGGTCGGGCACCGCGAACGCGAGGCAGCCGCCGACAAGCGCGAGGACGACGACCACGACAACTTGCACCGTCGTCGCCTCTTTGCGCCGCGCAAAGATGGCGTCGCGCGTCGCGTCCTCGTAAATGCGCAGGTCCACCTCCCGCTGCGCCGCCACCTCGTCAAACTGCGGGCGGGCGCACGTCAGCGCGCTCCCGACGCCGACGGAGCTGGCGACGAGCAGCCAGCCGCTGAGCAGGCTCAGCGGTGCGAACAAGAGAATTTGCTCGCCGGAGTGCGAGGGCCACGCCTGTTGCAACAACAGGGCGCACAATGAGGTGCCAAAGGCAGCGAGGAGCACCAAGGCGGCGAGGACGAGCTGGCGCTGGTTGTCAAAAAGGATCACCCAGATCGCCGTCAACACCCACGTTCCCGACCAGAGCAGAAGCGCGTCCTGGTCGACGGCGGCGTGGAGGGCCAGGCCGACGATGGCGGCGGCCAACGTGGTCGTGTACAAGAGCCACCAGATGCTAAAGGCGCGACCGTCGGGCTGCCAGCTGACGCGGTAGCGCGCCGCGCTCTCGCCAATGTGCCGCCCCCAGACGCCGAGCGTGAAGACGCTCAAGGCCAGCGAGCTCAGGAGCAGGCCCCAGAAGACGCCCGTCATCGGCGGACGCGCGATGCTTTCAAGTAGGATTACGATGTTATCCTAGAGCTCTCCGTTCCCGCGCGGGACCACGATCCGGCGCCGCTTGCGCGGCGCCGCCGGGACGCTCGCCCGCGCCGGCGCGGCGCCCTCGGCGCGGCGCGGCGACTGCCGGACCGCCCGCTGCGCGACCGTCCGCCGCGCGCGCGCCGCGAGCGCCAAGATTCGGACGATGAAGAAGACCAT
>CAJWWA010000272.1 GCA_913048495.1 uncultured Halieaceae bacterium | reverse complement strand
CCCGCGGCGGGCGACGACACCATCGTCATCGCCCTGCCGGCCGCGCCCCGCGATCAGCTCCTGACCCTGGAGGCCATGGCCCTGGGGTGCCTCTGCCACCTGATAGAAGTGAACCTGTTCGGCTCATGATGACATCCCGGAAACGCCTTGCCCTGCTCGTCCTCTGCCTGCCCCTCTGCCTCGCCCTCGGCGGGGTCGCGGGGTGTACCCAGATCCTCGTCGCCTCGGAGACCAACACGATCGAGGAAGAGCCCGGCGAGCGGACCTTCGCCCGCCGGGTGGCGGACGAGAGCATCGAGATCAAGGCCGTGGTGAACATGCACGCGGCCGACGAGGCCTTCGACGACGCCCACCTCGTGGTGGTGAGCTACAACGGCTACGTGCTCGTCGCCGGGCAGGTGCCCAGCGAGAAACTGAAGGGCACGGCCACGGAGGTGGTGCGCGAGCTGCGCGAGGTCCGGCGGATCTACAACGAGCTCGAGGTGGCAGCCCCCAGTTCCGCCATGACCCGCACCTCCGATACCTGGATCACGACCAAGGTGAAGAGCTGGCTCATCGGCAAGCCCGACACGCCGGGGCTGCGCACCAAGGTGGTGACGGAGAACGGGGTGGTCTACCTCATGGGGATGGTCACCGCCGAGGAGGCCGACCGCATCGCCGCGATGGCGGCGGACATCTCGGGCGTGCAGCGCGTCGTCCGGCTCTTCGAGCTCATCGACGCGAGCTGAAGGACCGCGCCCGGGGCCGGGCGCGGCGCGTGGGCGGACCCTACTTCACCACCTTGAGCGAGGGGCGTCCGGCCGAGCGCCGCTCGTCGCTGCCCGGGCCCTCCGCCGGCGGCGGGCCGCCCTCGGGGGGCTCCGGCGGCTCATCCGGCTCGAACACCATGCCCTGCCCGTTCTCCCGCGCGTAGATGCCGAGCACCGCCGTGACCGGGAAGGCCACGTCCATGGGCCGGCCGCCGAAGCGGCCGTTGAAGGTGACGAGGTGGTTGGACAGGTGCAGGTCGATGACGGCGGTCGGCGACACGTTGAGCACGATCTGCCCGTCCTTCACGTACTCCGAGGGCACCTCGACGCCCGGCTGCATCGCGTCCACGAGGATGTGCGGCGTGCAGTCGTTGTCGACGATCCAGTCGTAGAGGGCGCGCAGGATGTACGGGCGGCTGGAATTCACTCGCGGTGCGTCCCCCGGCTCAGAGACGCAGCTCCCGCTCCTGCTCGGACAGGCTCTGCTGGAAGGACTCGCGGTTGAACAGCGCATCCATGTAGGCCAGCAGGGGCTTGGACTGCTTGCTCGGGCGGATATCCACGCCCAGGGAGGGCAGACGCCAGAGAATCGGCGCGATGCAGCAGTCGACGAGGGTGAACTCGTCGTTCATGAAGAAAGGCTTCTCGGCAAAGATCGGGGCGATGGCCAGGATGCTCTCGCGCAGTTCCTTGGTAGCCTTCTTTACCACGTTGTCGCTGCGGGAATTCTGGATCGACTCGATGAGCGAGCACCAGTCCTTCTCGATACGCCACATGAACAGCCGGCTCTCGGCCCGGGCCACGGGATAGACCGGCAGCAGCGGCGGGTGCGGGAAGCGCTCGTCGAGGTACTCCATCATCACGTGGCTTTCGTACAGGACGAGGTCCCGGTCGACCAGGGTGGGCATGGAGTTGTAGGGGTTCAGGTCACCGAGTTCCGCCGGCGGGTGCGCCGTGTCGCCCTCGACAAGGTCCACGGTGACGCCCTTCTCGGCGAGCACGATGCGGACCCGGTGGCTGTAATGGTCTGTCGGATCGGAGAAAAAAACCATTGAAGACCGTTTGGTTACTACGCCCATGTCACTTTCCCTAGTGAGGCCACTGTACCCCGGGCGCTGGCCGGTGTCGAAGACACCGGCGAGACGACCTGCGGCGCTTGCGCGTCAGTGGACGTCCTTCCAGTACTCCCGGTTCAGCAACCAGGCGAAAACAAAGAATACCGCAATGAAGAGGAGTGTGTAGACCCCGATCCGCTTGCGGTCGGCCTGCATCGGCTCGGCGGTGTAGGCGAGGAAGTTGGTGAGGTCGTACATGGCGGTGTCGAACTCCTCCTCGCTCATCGTGCCGGGCTCGGTCACCTCGAGGGTGCCGCAGGGGTTGGAGTGGGTGGCCTCGCCGGAGAGCGGGTCCACGTCGTGGCCCTCCCCGGTGGCGGCGCACTCCTGCATGCCCTGCAGGCCCAGGAGCACGTGCGGCATGCCGACGTTGGCGAAGACGAGGTTGTTCACGCCGTAGGGGCGGGAGTCGTCCTTGTAGAAGCTCTTGAGGTAGGTGTAGAGCCACTCCGGCTGGCGCGCGCGGGAGACCAGGGTGAGGTCCGGCGGCGCGGCGCCGAACCACTTCTTCGCGCGCTCCTTGTCCATGGCGTTACCCATGAGCGAGCCGATCTTCACTTCCGGGTCGAAGACCAGGTTATCCAGGAAAATATCCTCGGGAATTCCCAGGTCTTTTGCCGTGCGGTTGTAGCGGGCGTACTCCAGCGAGTGGCAGCCCATGCAGTAGTTCATGTACAGCTTGGCGCCGTGCTGCAGGGAGGCCTTGTCGCCCATGTCCGCCTCGAACTCGTCGCAGGGGATCGCGCCACAGTCGTAGGCGCTTTCCGCGCCGACCACCTTGAGCGGCAGCACCGTGAGGACGGCGATGATCGCGGCCGCGCCGAGCACACCCAGCTTGCCCATGCCGCCATCCATGGTGACCCGCTCGGGGACCGGCCTGGTCTTGTCCATGCTGGACCAGACCGGCATGAGCAGGAAAAAGGCGAAGTAGATCACGGTGCAGATCTGGGTCAGGACCGTGCGCGCTTCCGTCGGAGCCTTGACGCCGAGAACGCCGAGGATCAGGAAGGAGGCCACGAACAGCACCAGGGCCACCTTGTTGATCGGGCCGCGGTAGCGCCAGCTCTTGACCGGGCTGCGGTCGAGCCAGGGCAGCAGGAACGGGATCGCCACGGAGATGGCGAAGGCCACGAAGCCCCAGAACTTGTCCGGGATGGCCCGCAGTACCGAGTAGAACGGGGTGAAGTACCAGACCGGCGCGATGTGCTCCGGGGTCTTCAGCGGGTTGGCCTCCTCGAAGTTGGCGTACTCGAGGAAGAAGCCGCCCATCTCCGGCATGAAGAACATCACCGCGCAGAAAATGAACAGGAACACGCCGATCGCCGGGATGTCGTGCACCGTGTAGTACGGGTGGAAGGGGATGCCGTCGAGCGGGATGCCGTCCGGGCCCTTGTTCTTCTTGATCTCGACCCCGTCGGGGTTATTGGAGCCGACCTCGTGCAGCGCCAGCAGGTGGAGCACCACCAGCGCGAGCAGGACGATGGGCAGCGCCACCACGTGCAGGGCGAAGAAGCGGTTCAGCGTGATGCCGGAGATCAGGTAGTCACCCCGGATCCAGGTGACGAGGTCCTCGCCGACCACCGGGATGGCGCCGAACAGCGAGATGATCACCTGCGCGCCCCAGTAGGACATCTGGCCCCAGGGCAGCACGTAACCCACGAAGGCTTCGGCCATGAGCACGATGAAGATCAGCATGCCGAAGATCCAGATGAGCTCCCGCGGCTTCTTGTAGGAGCCGTAGAGCAGCGCCCGGAACATGTGCAGGTAGACCACCACGAAGAAGGCCGAGGCGCCGGTGGAGTGCATATAGCGCAGGATCCAGCCGTAGTCGACGTCGCGCATGATGTACTCGACGGACGCGAAGGCCTCTTCCGCGCTCGGGGTGTAGTTCATGGTGAGCCAGATACCCGTGAGCAGCTGGTTCACCAGCACCACCAGGGACAGGACACCGAAGTAGTACCAGACGTTGAAGTTCTTCGGCGCGTAGTACTGGCCCATGTGGGTGTTCCACGCCCGCATGATGGGCAAGCGGTCATCTACCCAGTCGCGCAGTCCAATGAGCATGTTGACCATCAGGCAGCCTCCGCATCAACGCCGATTTCAAGGATGTTGCCCGCGAAGTTGTGCGGCGGGATAACGAGATTCGTCGAGGCCGGCACACCGCTGTAGACACGGCCGGCGAGGTCGAACTTGGAGCCGTGGCAGGGGCAGAAGAAGCCGCCCGCCCACTTGTCACCGCCGAGGTCCGCGGCACCCACCTCCGGACGGTACTTCGGCGCGCAGCCGAGGTGCGTGCACAGGCCCTCGATCACGAGGTACTCGGGGCGCAGGGAGCGCTGGATGCCGGTGATGTAGGCCGGCTGCTTGGAAATCTCGGATTCCGGGTCCTTCAGGTAGCCGTCAACCGTCGGCAGCAGGTCGAGCATCTCCTGCTGGATGTCGACGCCGTAGACTTTGCCCTTGGGGCCGATCACGCGCGAGATGCGTCTTGCGAAATAGCCTGTGCCCACCCCAATGTCGGCCACCTTGTCGCCGGCTTTGAGCTTGAGCGCCTTGATCAGGGTCTGTGGTCGTTCCTCCGCCTCGCGCGAGGAGCGCTCCAGCCAGCCGGCACCGAGATGTCCCATCACGTGGGCGATCTCGCGGCCCATGTAAAACTTGCCAATGCCATCGCGGCTGTGGCGGGTACGATAAGTGTAGCGCGGATTGTCTGGATCGACGCG
>CAJWWA010000271.1 GCA_913048495.1 uncultured Halieaceae bacterium | reverse complement strand
GCAGTCCTCTACCGTGTGGTGATGATCCACCTCGATGTCCCCATTGCAACGGAGGTTGAGATCGACCGTGGCGTGCTTGGCAAACAATGTGAGCATGTGGTCGAAGAACGGAATGCCGGTGGCAATCTTCGACTTGCCTTTGCCATCGATGTTGAGGCTGAGCCGAATCTTCGTCTCGCCGGTGTCGCGCTTGATCTGTGCCTTGCGTGGCTGCATCGCCCGGGAGTGTGCGCTAATTGCGCCGCTTGGCCAAGCGCAGCCTCACTGGTCCAGCGAGGCGAGATGCCGCTCGGCATCGATCGCCGCCGCGCAGCCCTGACCGGCCGCCGTGATCGCCTGCCGGTAGACGTGGTCGGAGCAGTCGCCCGCTACGTAGACACCGGTCACGTTGGTTTCCTGCCCGCGCTTGGGCAGGATGTAACCGGCATCATCCATGTCGATGACGCCCTTGAAAAGTTGCGTGTTGGGTATGTGCCCGATCGCGATGAACAACCCGGCGCAGTCGATCGTGCTTTCCTCGTTGGTCTGATTGTTGCGCACCTTCACGCCGGTCACCTTTTCCTGTTCGACGTCCATCACCTCGATGACCTCCGAATGCCAGACCGGCTCGATTTTGTCGTTGGCCAACGTCCGCTCGGCCATGATCTTGGACGCCCGCAGCTCGTCTCGCCGGTGCACGAGATAGACTTTGGAGGCGAACCGGGTGAGATACGTGGCCTCCTCACAGGCGGAGTCGCCGCCGCCAACCACCACGAGCGGCTGGTCGCGAAACATCGGCAGAGCGCCATCGCAGGTGGCGCAGTAGGTGACCCCTTTTTTCTCGAGCTTGGCCTCGCTTTCCAGTCCGAGATGCCGGTGGCCGGCGCCGCTGGCGATGATCACCTCCGGGTCGCGCGCGAGCACCGCTTCCCGGCTGACCCGCGGCGCCAGCGACGGCACGTCCGCGAACAGGTTCTCCCCGCCGCAGCGTTCGATGACCGCGCTGATCAGGTGGCTGCCGCCCACGGTCTGCATGGGGTCGTGCCAGAGCTGGTAGAAGACCCGCAACCGGCGGCTGCCGGGCGGCGGGCCGAGCGCGGCAAAGCCCTCGGCCAGCGCGGCGGCAGCCGCCGCACCCCGCGCCGGCGTGCCGGCAAGCCTGCCCAGCTGCACCAGGGTCTCGCCGATCCGGGCGAGGTCGCGCACCTCGTCCACGTAGACGGGGATGCCGAGGGACTCGAGGCGGCGGACGATGGCGGCGCCGTTGCCGGAGCCCCAGGCCAGCACCAGGTCCGGCTGCAGGGCGACGATGGCCTCCAGGCTGAGGGCGTTGTAGCCGCCGATCCGAGGCACCTCCCGGGCTGCTTCCGGGTGGTCGCTGTACGCCACCGTGCCCACCAGCCGCCCCCCGCCGCCGGCGGCGAAGAGGTTTTCCGCCAGGTGCGGCGCCAGCGCGACGATGCGCTCGGCGGGAACTTGCAGGCTGACCGTTTCGCCGCGGCTGTCGACAACGCTGACGGCCGCGGCCTGCAGCGCGGCCGGGAAGAGCAGCGCCAGCGCCGCCAACCAGCGCCGCAGCCGGCGCAGGCGCTCAGGCGTCCGGGAAAACAAGCGGGTAACCCTTCAGCGGGTGCGGCTGCACCGCCAGCCCGGTCCCGAACAGCTCGCCGAGGAACTCCCGGGTCAGGAGCGCCGCCGGTGTATCGATGGCCCGGCAACGGCCGTCAGCGAGCACCAGGAGCCGGTCGGCCAGGCTGGACAGCAGGTTGAGGTCATGCAGGGACAGCACCACGCTGCAGCCGCGGGCGGCCAGGTCGCGCACCGTGTCTGCGAGCAGCTGCTGGTGGCGCAGGTCCAGCGCCGCGCTCGGCTCGTCGAGGAGCAGGAGGCGGCCGTCCAGCGGCTCCTCCGGGGCCCTATGCAACAATTGGCATAGCACTCTTGCGAGCTGCACCCGCTGCTGTTCACCGCCGGAAAGCAGCGTGTAGAGACGACCCGCGAGATGCGTGGTGTCGGTCCAGGCGAGCGCGGCGGCGACCAGCGCATCGTCCGCGCGGCGGCCCGCGTCGTGGGGCAGGCGCCCGAGCATCACCACCTCGTGCACCGTGAACGGGAACGCCAGCGTCGATGCCTGCGGCAGGTAGGCGACGCGCCGGGCGCGCTGCGCCGGCGGCCAGTCGGCCAGCGGTCGGCCGTCGAACGCGAGGCTGCCCGCGAGCGGCGCCAGGTCTTCGGCCATCGCGCGCAGCAGCGTCGACTTGCCGGCGCCATTGGGCCCGAGCAGGCCCAGCACCTCGCCGGTGTTCAGTTCGAGGTCGATGCCCGTGAGCACCGGGCAACCGCCCCAGCCGGCACTCAGACCCTGTATGGCGAGGAGCGTGCTCATGCCGCCACCATGCCGAAGCGCGCCCGCTGCCGCAGCAGGGAGAGGAAGAACGGCACGCCCACCAGCGCGGTGAGAATGCCGACCGGGATCTCCGCCGGGGGGGCCAGGAGCCGCGCGGCGGTGTCGGCCATGAGCAGGAGGACCGCGCCGGCGAGCGCGGAGCCGGGCAGCAGGTAGCGGTGGTCCGGGCCGATGGCCAGGCGCACCACGTGGGGGACGACCAGGCCGACGAAGGCGATGGTGCCCGCGAGGGCGACGGAGACGCCGACGCCCAGGGCGATCCAGGCCACCAGTATCGCCTTCAGCCGGCCCACCCGGATGCCGAGGTGGGCGGCCTCGGATTCGCCGAGGAGCAGGGCATTCAGCGCGCTGCCGTGCCGGGGCAGCGCCACGCAGAGCACGGCGGTGACCGCCAGGGCCAGGAGGACTTCCGGGCGGCTGCCGGTTTCCAGGCCGCCCATCTTCCAAAGGCTGATGCGCCGGAGCAGCGTATTGTCGGCATAGAACTCGAACAGGGAGACGAGGGCGCCGGCGAGCGCGGTGATGGCGATCCCGGCGAGCAGCATGGTCGCCACGGAGGTACCAGTGCTGTCGGTGGCGAGGCGGTAGACGAGGAGCACCGCGGCGACGCCGCCGGCGAAGGCGCCGAGGGAGACGACGGTGAGGACCGGCAGTGCCGGCAGGGCAGCGGCGCCCAGCGCCATGGCCGCCGCCGCGCCGAGGGTGGCGCCCCCGGTCACGCCGATCAGCGACGGGTCCGCCAGGGGGTTGCGGAACAGGCCCTGGCTCACGGCGCCGCAGAGGGCCAGCACCGCGCCCATGGACGCCGCCAGCAGCGTGCGCGGGAGGCGCAGCTGCGCGACGATGGTCGCGGCCGGGTCGGTGAAGTCGCCGGCCAGCGCCGCGGCGAGGCCTGCGGCGAGTTCCCGCGGGCCGAGGGGCACCGCGCCGAGGGCGAGGCTCGCCAGCGCCGCGGGCAGGAGGAGGGCGGCGAGCAGGGCGATGAAGCGCCGTGCCCGCCCCTGGCGCGCGTCCGTGGCGTTCAGAAATCCACGCCCTTGCGGGCCTTGATGCCCGCCGTGTAGGCGTGCTTGATCTCCCGGACCTCGGACACCGTGTCCATGATCGCCTGCAGGCCGCTGCCGCCGCCGCGGCCCGTGACCACGACGCTCTGCTCGCGCGGCCGGTTGGCCAGGGCCTCGAGGACTTCCTCCTCGGGCAGATAGTCGAAGGAGAGCATGTAGGTCAGCTCGTCCAACACCACCAGGTCGAAGGCCGGGTCGGCGAGCATCGGCTTCGCCTTTTCCCAGGTTCGCTTGGCGGCGGCGATGTCGCCGCTGCGGTCCTGCGTGTCCCAGGTGAAGCCCGTGCCCATCTGGTAGAAGTCGACCTCCGGGCACTTGTCGCGCAGGTACAGTTCCTCGCCGGAGAGCTGCTCTCCCTTGATGAACTGCACCACGCCGACCTTCTGCCCGTAGCCGAGGGCGCGCATCACCATGCCGAAGGCGGAGCTCGACTTGCCCTTGCCGTTGCCGGTGAGCAGCACGGCGACGCCGCGCTCGAGCTGGGCGGCCGCGATGCTCGCGTCGACCTTTTCCTTCTGCTTCTGCATCGCGCGCTTGTGCTTCTCGTCGCGGTTCGTCTCGTCACTCATCGGGCTGTCTCCGGTCTCAGAAGCGGTAGCGCACGCCGGCATAGGCGGCGCGCTCGGCGGTGTGGTAGGTGGGGACTTCCTCGTAATCTTCGTCGAGCGCGTTCTCGACGCGTCCGAAGAGCGTCAGCCCCGGCGCCAGTTCGAAGCTGGCGTTCAGGTCCACCACTTCGTAGTCGTCCAGGGGCGTGGCCATCGTGCTCACCGCGTCCCGGGACAGGCGCAGGTGCGCGCCCAGCTTCAGCCGCTCGTCGCGGCCGGTGAAGGTGAAGCCCAGGTTGCCCAGGTGCTCCGGGCGGCGCGCGCGCTGCTCGCCGCTGGCCGTCTCCGTGTCGTTCCAGGTGTAGTTGCCGTCCACGGTCAGCCCCGCTGCCAGGGGCCAGCTAGCCACCAGCTCCACGCCGCGGGACTCGGACTTGCCATCCTCCTGCAGGTAGCCCGAGAAGCCGACGAGGTCGAAGAAGATCTGGTTCTCGACCTGCTGTTCGAACCAGGTCAGCTCCAGGTATTCGCCGCGCTCGCCGGCCCAGGCCACGCCCAGGTCGTAGCCTTCGCTGGTCTCTTCCTCGAGGCCCGCGGTCGCCGTCTGGACTCGGCCCATGTCGAGACTGGGATTTCTGAGCCAAAGCCAGC
>CAJWWA010000270.1 GCA_913048495.1 uncultured Halieaceae bacterium | reverse complement strand
GAGGACCTGCGCGCCGCCATCGCACAGTTGCCGGCACTGCCCGTGCAGGCGCGCGGCCTCGCCTTCGTCGGCCACTCCGCGGGCGGCCAGCTGGCGCTCTGGGCGGCGGCCAGCGACAGCGGCGTGCAGCCGGCCCCGGACCTCACGGTGGGACTGGCCGCGATCACCGACCTGGCCGCCTACGGCGCCGGCGGCGGCAGCTGCGGCGAGGCGGTGGCAGCGTTCATGGGCTCGGCATCGCCGGCGCGCTACCGGGCCCTGTCCCCGGCGTTCCTGCGCTACCGTATGCCGGTCGTGCTCCTGCAGGGCGACGCCGACCCGATCGTGCCGCCCGCGCAGGCCGCGACGCTGCCGGGGGCGACGGTGCACGCGCTTCCCGGCGCGGGCCACTTTGACCTGATCCACCCGGGTGGCGAGGCTTTCACCCGGCTCCTGGCCGTACTGCGCGAGGGATTGTCGCCATGAGCCACGACGAGGCGGCACGGCGGGACCGGGAAGACGCACTGGCGCCGCTGCGCGAGGCCTTTGCGCTGCCGGCAGACACCGTCTACCTCGACGGCAACTCCCTGGGGGCGCTGCCGAAGGCGGTGAGCGCGCGCGTCCAGTCTCTGCTCGCCGACGAATGGGGGCAGGACCTCATCGCCAGCTGGAACCGCCACGGCTGGATCGACCTGCCGGAGCGGGTAGGCGAGCAGGTGGCGCCCCTCGTCGGCGCCGCGCCGGGGCAGGTGCTCTGCTGCGACAGCATCTCCGTGAACCTGTTCAAGCTGCTGGCCACGGCGCTCGCGCTGCGGCCCGGCCGGCGCACCATCCTGGTCGAGGCCGGGGATTTCCCGACCGACCGCTACCTCGCCGAGGGCCTCGCGTCGTTTCTCGGCGAGGCGCGCTGCCGGGTGCGCGAGGCCGCCGGTGACCAGCTTGCGGCGGCGCTGGACGACGACGTCGCGGTGCTGCTCGTCACCGAGGTCAACTTCCGCAGCGGCCGCCGCCACGACATGGCGGCGCTCACCCGGGCCGCGCACGAGGCCGGCGCCTTGGCGCTCTGGGATCTCGCGCACAGCGCCGGTGCCATGCCGGTGCAGCTCGATGCCTGCGGCGCCGATCTCGCCGTGGGCTGTGGCTACAAGTTCCTCAACGGCGGCCCGGGCGCGCCGGCCTTCCTCTACGTGGCCCGGCGCCACCACGACGCGGTGCAGCAGCCGCTGACCGGCTGGCTCGGCCATCGCTCCCCCTTCGCCTTTGCCGACCGCTACGAGCCCGCCGCCGGGGTGCTGCGCTACCAGGCGGGTACGCCGTCGATCCTCGCCCTGCGCGCGCTGGAGGCGGCGCTGTCGGTCTTCGACGGCGTGGCCCTCGAGGACCTGCGCGCGAAGTCCCTGGCGCTGTCCGACTTTTTCCTCGCGGCGATCGACGCCGAGCCCGCCTGCCGCGCGGTCACGGTGCTGACGCCGCGTGCGCACGGGGAGCGCGGCAGCCAGGTGTCACTCGCGCACCCGGAGGGTTACGCCGTCGCGCAGGCGCTGATCGAGGCCGGCGTGATCGTGGACTTCCGGGCGCCGGACATCGTACGGTTCGGCTTTGCGCCCCTCTACAACAGCTTTGCCGATGCGGCCGCGGCCGCCCGCTGTCTCGCCACGGTGCTGGCGGAGGAGCGCTACCGGGCCGAGCGCTTCCAGGCGCGGGCCCGGGTGACCTGAGCGCCGTTTCTGCCAAACCCTCGGGAGGCCGCCATGCTCTATCTCTTCACCGTGACCGTCGCCGAGGGCTACAGCGCCGAGCAGTACGCCGAGGCCTGGGTGCGCGCCAGCCGGCTGATCCAGGCAGCGCCGGGCGCCCGGGGCACGCGGCTGCACCGCAAGCTGGACGACCCGCGGGTGCTCCTCGCGATCGCCAGCTGGGACTCCAAGGCGCACCGCGACGCCATGGAGGCCGACCCGCCGGCGGCGGTGAAGGCGATCATCGCTGCCGAAGCGCCCTTCGTCTCCATCGACCTCATCGGGGAATTCGACGACCCGGAGTGGGTCGTGCTGCCCGGGGAGGACGGCGAAGCGACCTGAGGTCGCGGTGCGCGGGTGCACGGTCACGGCCCGCGCCCGTATAATCGCCGCTCGTTTTTCCGCCAGGCCCCGTCATGACCGTTCGCACCCGCATCGCCCCGTCACCCACCGGTGACCCCCACGTAGGCACCGCCTACATCGCGCTGTTCAACCTCTGCTTCGCCCGCGCGCACGGCGGCCAGTTCGTGCTGCGCATCGAGGACACGGACCGCGCGCGGAGCACCCCGGAGTCCGAGCAGGCGATCCTCGACGCGCTGCGCTGGCTCGGCCTCGACTGGGACGAGGGCCCGGACGCCGGCGGCGACCACGGCCCCTACCGGCAGAGTGAGCGCATGGAACTCTACGGCCAGTACGCCTGGCAGCTGGTGGAGGCGGGCAAGGCCTTCGTCTGCTACCGCACGCCGGAGGAGCTCGAGGAACTGCGCAACGCGCGCCGCGAGGCGGGCCAGGCCACGGCGCTGAAGCCGTCGGACCTCTACCTGCCCGACGACGAGGTGGCCCGCCGCAAGGCGGCGGACCTGCCCTATGTGATCCGCATGATCGTGCCCGAGGAGGCCGGCAGCTGCGCCGTGGCCGACCGGCTCCGCGGCACCATCGAGCTGGACTGGAGCATGGTCGATGCCCAGGTGCTGCTGAAGAGCGACGGCATGCCGACCTACCACCTCGCCAACGTGGTCGACGATCACCTCATGGGCATCACCCACGTCATCCGCGGCGAGGAGTGGATCAACTCCGCGCCCAAGCACCAGCTGCTCTACGAATACTTTGGCTGGGACATGCCGGAGCTGTGCCACCTGCCGCTCCTGCGCAACCCGGACAAGTCCAAGCTGTCCAAGCGCAAGAACCCCACCAGCATTCTCTACTACGAGCGCATGGGCTTCCTGCCCGAGGCTCTGCTCAACTACCTGGGGCGCATGGGCTGGTCCATGCCCGACGAGCGCGAAAAGTTCTCCCTGCACGAGATGCTCGCCCACTTCGACATCGACCGTGTCTCACTTGGCGGGCCGATCTTCGACGTGGAGAAGCTGCGCTGGCTGAACGGCGTCTGGCTGCGCGAGGAATTCAGCGAGGCGCAGCTCGCCGACCGGCTGCAGCAGTGGGCTTTCAACCGCGACAACCTGATGAGCGTGCTGCCGCACGCGCAGAAGCGCATGGAGGTGCTGAGCGACTTCGCGCCGCTGGCCGGCTTCCTGGTCTCCGGCGAGCTGCCGATCACGGATGCCGACTTCGACGGCCTGCGCGGCGAGCGCGAGGACATCGTGCGCCAGCTGCAGTTCGCCCTCTGGCGCCTCGAGGCGCTGCGCCACTGGGACCGCGATACCGTGTGGCAGGCGCTCAAGGCCCTCGCCGATGACCTCGGCATCAAGGTGAAGGATTTCCTCGCCCCGCTGTTCATCGCCATCAGCGGCTCCAGCGCGTCCTTCTCGGTGGTCGACGCCATGGGCCTGCTGGGCCCGGACATGAGCCGCATGCGCATCCGCCACGCTATCGCCATCCTCGGCGGTGTATCGAAGAAAGCCGGCAAGCGGCTGGAGAAAGAGTACGGGGCGCTGCCCTCGACGGAGGCCTGACCATGGCAGGAGGACCGCTCAGACTCATCGGCGGCACCGGTTCCCCCTACACCCGGAAGATGCTCGCGCTGCTGCGCTACCGGCGCATCCCCTACGCGGTGACCTGGGGCCACCCGGCGCAGGAGCTCGAGCGCCTGGGCATCGCGCCGCCGCGGCCGGTGCTGCTGCCGACGCTGCTGTTCGAGGAAGACGGTGAGGTGCGCGCACGCTGCGATTCCACGCCGCTGATCCGCCGTCTCGAGGTGGAGCACGCCGGGCGCCAGGTGGTACCGGCGGCCCCGGCCCTCGCCTTCATCGACTACCTGCTCGAGGATTTCGCCGACGAGTGGGGCACCAAGTGGATGTTCCACTACCGCTGGTGCCGGCCCGCCGACGCCGAGAAGGCCGCCACGGTCCTGCCGCTCACCATCGACGTGTCGCTGCCGCCGCGGGAGCTCGAGGCGGTGGCCCGGGCCTTCGGCGACCGGCAGATCGAGCGGCTCTGGGTGGTGGGCTCCAACACGGCCACTGCGCCGGTCATCGAGGCGAGCTACCAGCGCTTCCTAGCGGCCTTCGCCGCGCACCTCGAGCAGCAGCCCTGCCTTCTCGGGCGCCGACCCGGCGCCGGCGATTTCGCGCTCTTCGGCCAGCTCTCGCAGCTGGCCGGCTTCGACCCGACGCCGCGGGCGCTGGCCGATGAAAAGGCGCCGCGGGTGGTCGCCTGGGTCGACCGCCTCGAGGACCTGGGCGGCCTCGAGCCCACGGACGCGGACTGGAACGACCCCGCCGAGCTGCCGCCGACCCTGCGTCCGCTGCTCGAAGAAGTGGGCCGGGTCTACGCACCGGCGCTGCTGGCCAACGCCGCCGCCGTGGCGGCCGGCGATGCGGAGTGGGAAACGGAGATCGACGGCGCCGCCTGGCGCCAGCGCAGCTTCCCCTACCAGGCCAAGTGCCTCGGCTGGATCCGCGACGAGTACGCCGCGCTCGATGGTACGGCCCGGGCGCAGGTAGATGGGCTGCTGGCGGGCACCGGCTGCGACACGCTCGTCTCGCCATGAGCGAAACCCC
>CAJWWA010000269.1 GCA_913048495.1 uncultured Halieaceae bacterium | reverse complement strand
TCCAGGACGAGCCGAGCCTGTCAGACCTGCTGCGCCAGGTCGAGGCCTACGTGCCCCCGGGAGCCAACGAGAGCGCGTACACCCGGCACTACCTTGAATTGCTGACGGCCCATTGCGCCCGCATCAGCCGGCCTGGTGGCCTGTTCGAGGACTCGGCACTGACCGGTACCGTCTGGCGTGGCCAGGTGCGGCGAGTTCGATCCGTACTCTATCGGCGAGTGAACCCGCGCGGCCGGGTGCCGAGTGCGGTCGAGGTGGAGGCCGAGCTCAACGACGTCGCCACGAAATGGACGGCGGCGCTCGCTGCGGCCGGGATCCGCTGCCGCCGCGGCTCGGGGGAGGACCTCTACCGCTGGCTATTGCCCTGGTTCAACCCACGACCGGATTGTGTGCAGGGCGAAGTCGAGAAGCTCCTCGCCGCGTTACCGTATCCGGGCGATGAGGACCTGCCGTTCGGTGCGGATCTTGGGGAGGTTCTGACGCTCTCGGCGCCCAAGTCCGACAACGCATCAGCCACCTGGTGGTTCGATGGGCTGCCGCACACTCTCGTCACGGTGCAGGGGCTCCGGCGGGCGCCCGACATCGGCCACATGACGGCAGAACGCCCCTCCGGGGATCATGTGTTCTCACTGTTCGACCGGTTGCCCGAGCACGCCGTGATGGCGCTGACCATCACGGTGAAGCCCCAGGATCTTGTGCGCAACCACATCGGGCTGGTCAAGCGCGCCGCCGTGGGTGATTCGGCGGAAGCCGAGTTGACGCGTGAAGACGCCGGCGCGGTGGAGCGCGAGATGGCGACCGGCAACAAGCTCTATCCCTTGCAGCTGGCGTTCTACGTCCGCGGCGAGGATCTCGCGGCGCTGCGGACCAACGTCAATCAGCTGAATGCGTTGCTTTTGCCCAATGGCCTGCAATCGATCGCTCGCGAAGCGGACCTGCTGGCACTCGACAGCTATCTGCGCAATTTGCCCATGGCCTACGACGCCCGACTCGACCGGGTCAGCCGCAGGTCTCGCCTGGTGTTCTCCAGGCACATCGCGAACCTGCTGCCGCTGTACGGTCGGTCGCGCGGCACCGGCAATCCCGGACTCGTGTTCTTCAACCGGGGCGCCGAGCCCCTGGTGTTCGATCCTTTACACCGCGCGGATCGCAAGAAGAACGCGCATATGCTGATCCTCGGTCCGACCGGCGCCGGCAAATCCGCACTACTGGTCTACCTGCTCCAGCAGATGGCTGCCGTGCATCGCCCGCGCATCTTCATCATCGAGGCCGGCGGTTCCTTCTCGCTGCTCGGGCAGCACTTCGCCTGTTACGGGCTCGACGTCAACCAGGTTACGCTCAATCCGGGCACCGACGTGAGCCTGCCGCCGTTCGCCGATGCATTGCGCCTGCTGGACAAGGACCGGCGGGTAAGGCTCGCGACCGATGCGGAAGCACTGGAAGAGAGCGAGGATGACGAAGCGGAAGGCGAGGGCCCAGGCCGAGACATCCTCGGCGAGATGGAGATCGCTGCGCGCATCATGATCACCGGGGGCGATGAGCGCGAGGACGCGCGCATGACCCGCGCGGATCGCCTGCTGATCCGAAATGCCATCCTGCTCGCCGCGAAGGCCGTGGCCGAGCAAGGTCGCGAGCAAGTATTGACCCGGGATGTGGTCGCGGCGCTGAACAGCATCGGTCGGGATGCCGGCCTGCCGGAGCACCGGCGCAACCGCGCGCTCGAGATGGGTGACGGCATGGCGCTCTTCTGTTCGGGCCTTGCGGGGCAGTTTTTCGATCGGCCCGGCAAACCCTGGCCGGCGGCGGACGTGACGATCCTGGAAATGGGCATGCTCGCGCGGGAGGGCTACGAGGATCAGCTGACCGTCGCCTACATATCGATGATGAGTCACATCAACGACCTGGTCGAGCGCCATCAGAGCGACGCACGACCGACACTGGTCGTCACCGACGAGGGGCACATCATCACGACCAATCCGCTGCTCGCGCGCTACGTCGTCAAGATCACCAAGATGTGGCGCAAGCTCGGCGCCTGGTTCTGGATCGCGACGCAGAATCTCGAGGACTTCCCCGACGCCAGCCGCAAGATGCTCAACATGATGGAGTGGTGGCTCTGCCTCGTCATGCCCAAGGAAGAGGTCGAGCAGATCGCCCGCTTTAAGGATCTGAACGAGGAGCAGCGTAGCCTCCTGCTGTCGGCCCGCAAGGAGCCGGGCAAGTACGTCGAGGGCGTCGTGCTGGCGGACAACCTCGAAGCCCTGTTTCGCAGCGTGCCGCCACCCCTGTCACTGGCCCTGGCCATGACCGAGAAGCACGAGAAGGCCGAGCGCGCCGAGATCATGCGCGAGCGCGGCTGTACCGAGCTGGAGGCGGTCCACATTGTGGCGGAGCGGATCGCGGCTCGACGCGGCGGTTGACGTCCAGCCAACAGATCAGAAACCAAACCTCGGGCTGCACGGGTTTTCCCTTCCTCGGCTCTCTGTCCGCGCGGACGATGGCGAGCATCGTCCCGCGAACCCCGACAGAGACATGCTCGCCTTATCCCACGCCCTGGTTGGACTCGCGCTTTTCGGGCCCCTGGCCTTCAGCGCGCCCGTGTGGGCGGGCGACGCGCTGGTCATCGAGGTCTTCACCACGAGCGAGCAGCGGGTCGTTGGTGCCGAGCACGAGCGACTCAAAACCGCGACCATCACGATCTATGCCGTTGACGGCCTCGAGCGATTCGAATCGGGACTTTCCGAAGGCCTCCCTGGTGACCCGGAAGCCGCGAAGGCGGAGGCACTGCGCCGGATCCAGCGGCTCGATGACGCCCGTATGGCGCCGGCGAAGAATGCGGCTCTCGGGCTTGCCAAGGCGGTGCAGTACGGTGTCGATCGTTATCCGGCCATCGTTTTCGACGGACAGGCCGTCGTCTTCGGTGTGACGGATCTGGTCGAGGCGCTTGACCGGTATGCAGCCTGGCAACGGGAGCAGACCGAATGAGGCGGCGGTGCTTCCCTGTTCTCGGCTTGGCAGTGCTACTCCAGGTATCCGCCGCAAGCCATGCCGCAATGGTCACGACACCCGGCATCGTCGCCCAGACCACGGCGGCGACCTTCGCCTGCATGCGCTGGATGCCGGTGGGCGTGTGCTTCTGGCTGCGTTGCTCCTTGACGGGGTGTAGCGTGCGCACCTCGCTCAAGGTCGGGCACTACAACCCGGACCTGGTCGTTAGCGTGTACAACGAGCTCGGCGGCAACCCGTGGGCGGAGATCCGGGCGACGCTCGGCCTCGCTCAACGGACGGCGGCGACCGGGCTGCTTGGTTCGTTCCTGCCGGTCCCCGTCGACAGCGCGGGCAACCGCACCGAGGGCACCGGCGACCGGAAGGACCATCGCAATCTCGTGTTCCGCGAGACCGATGCCATCGGCCATCCGCTCAGCACTTTGTCGGGCGTCGTGGCGGGCGTCGGGCTCGTCTGCGCATCCCAGACGACGTCCTTCTTTCCGTACTTCCAGTCCGGCCTCGATGCGCTGGCCTGGCGGCAGGAGATCCCGGAGATCTTCTACGCGGCGAGCTGGGTGCCGGGCCTGCGCGAGGTCGGTACCTTTCCGCTACAGACCTGGGGCAGTGTGCACCCTCGCACCGGCTGGACCATCCAGGCGGAAGAACCCAAGGCCGCCGCCGTGACCGCCCAACGTGCGGGCGACATCGTCACCCGCATCGGCCAGCCGCACGTCTATGTGCCGCTCACCGGACCGAGCTCCGGCAGCCAGCGCGTCTGGCCGCCGGGGCCGTTGGTGGAGAAGAACGCCCGCACCGGCACCTGGCAGATGCTGGCGCCGCGCCCGGAGGCGAGCTGCAACGTGTTCGGCACCAATGACCTGGTCGGTCTGTCCGGCTGGGGTGGCGGCCGGGTCGACGTCGGCGGGGACTACGTGTGGAACCTGTGGCGCCCCTACCAATGCTGCGGCCGCCGCGGGCAGTGGTTTCTGTTCGACATCAACTGGATCTCGTACCCGCCATGACGTACCTGCACGAAGGCGCCTCCCGGCTCACCGCACTGGTGACTCTCGCCGCTGCTCTGGCAGCGCCCGCGGCGCACGCCGCCGAAGGCCCGACGGAGGACAGCCTCTGGTACTACGAGATCGGGGGAGCCGAGCCGGTTTCGGCCCCGGCCAACCCCTCGGTGGTATCCGTGACCCTCGGCGGGTCCGCCCAGCTGGGGCTCGGCTACAGCTGCGCCAAGTTCGACCCGGTGCTCGCGGTGACCAACATTTTGAATGACGTCAAATCCGGCGTCGACGCCATGATGAACGCCATGACGGCCGCTGCGTCCTCGGCCATCGCCGCGCTGCCGGCCCTGATCCTGCAGCGGGCGAACCCCGGCCTCTACGACCTGTTCCAGAACGCACTGCTGAAGGCCGAGGAGACCATGCAGCTCGCAACCAAGAGCTGCGAGCAGTTGGAGGCGGAGATCGCGAAAGGCAAGAATCCCTACGCGGACCTCATCACGCTCTCCAAGGGCAACGATTGGAAGGTGCAGATGGGCATTGGCGGCAACGACGCCGTGTCTGCCAAGGAATCGGTCGAGTCCGCGAACGGGAACAACGGTGTGCCGTGGATCGGTGGCCAGGCCGGCGGTGCCGGCCAGCCCGTACTGCGGTTCACCGGCGACATCGTGCAGGCGGGCTACAACATC
>CAJWWA010000268.1 GCA_913048495.1 uncultured Halieaceae bacterium | reverse complement strand
CGTCGAAACCCGCCTCACCGGCGGTGCAGCGGACCTCTGCGACCGGCGCCTCGTGCACCAGCACGTCGTAGATACTCTGCTCGATAGCGTACTTGTCGACACCGCAGCCCATGGTGGCGTTGCCCTGCGGATCGAGGTCCACCAGCATCACGCGCTTTTTCATCGCGGCCAGCGACGCGGCGAGGTTGACGCAGGTCGTGGTCTTGCCGACGCCGCCCTTCTGGTTCGCGATGGCGATGGTTCGTGTCACGCGCTGGTCTCCGGCCGCAGGGTGATCAGGGAGCGCTGCTCATCGAGGCCGGGCACGGCGAGGGCCGTCACCGTCGCCCGGTAGCCCAGGGCCTCGGCGGCGGCCAGCTCGTCGGCCGCCACCTGCGCCTTCATGGCGTAGAACGCGCCACCGGGCGCGAGCAGATGGCCGCAGCACTCGAGCATCGCCGGCAACGCGGCGAAGGCCCGGCTGAGAACGCCGGTGTAGGGCTGCTCCGGCCGGTGGTCCTCGGCACGTGCAGGCGCGATGCGTATGTTAGCCAAGGCCAGGGCCGTTTTCACCTGGAACAGGAAGCGGGTCTTCTTGCCGTTGCTGTCGAGCAGGCAGTAGCGGTGCACCGGCGCTGCGATCGCCAGGGGAATGCCGGGCAGCCCCGGGCCGGTGCCCACGTCCACGAAGGAGCCGCTCGCGGGCAGGTGCGGCAGAACGGCGAGGCTGTCGAGGAGGTGTCGGGTGACCATGGCATCCCGCTCGCGCACGGCGGTGAGGTTATAGGCCCGGTTCCATTTCTCGAGGAGGTCGAGGTAGGACGACAGGGCAGCCAGCGCGGCCGTCGGCAGCGTCAGGCCCAGCGCGGCACAACCCGCTGCCAGCGCCGGGTCGCGCACTTCAGGCGCTTTTCCGGGTCGCTGCCCGCGCCAGGCCCTCGCGCTTCTTCAGGTGCACGAGCAGCAGGGAAATCGCCGCCGGGGTCACCCCGGGGACCCGGGCCGCCTGGCCGAGGGTCGCCGGGCGGGCGTCGGCGAGCTTGCTCCGCACCTCGTGGGACAGGCCGTCCACGGCCGCATAATCGAGCGAGTCGGGCAGGGCCAGGCTCTCGTGGCGGGCGAGGCGGGCGATCTCCTCGGCCTGGCGCTCGATGTAACCCGCGTACTTTGCCTGGATGGTCACCTGCTCCGCGACCTGCGGGTCGTCCACCGCGCCCTCGGCGAGGGGGGCGATCGCCGCGTAATCGAGCTGCGGACGCTTGAGCAGGTCAGCAAGCGCATACTCACGCTTCAGCTCACTGCCGAGCTTCCCTTCCAGCTGGCGGGCACCCGGCGTGCCGGGATGGAGGAAGGTCGTGCGCAGGCGCTGCTGCTCGCGCTCGATCGCCTGCCGCTTGGCCTCGAAGCGCGCCCAGCGGGCGTCGTCGACAAGCCCCAGCTCACGGCCGGTGGCAGTGAGGCGCAGGTCCGCGTTGTCTTCCCGGAGCAGGAGCCGGTACTCGGCACGGGAGGTGAACATGCGGTAGGGCTCGCGGGTCCCCAGGGTGATCAGGTCGTCGACCAGCACCCCGAGGTAGGCCTCGTCGCGGCGCGGGCACCAGGCCGCCTCGCCGCGCACCCGGCGGGCCGCGTTGATGCCGGCCAGCAGGCCCTGGGCGGCTGCCTCCTCGTAACCGGTGGTGCCGTTGATCTGCCCGGCGAAGAACAGCCCCTCCACAGGCCGCGTCTCCAGCGAGGGCCGGAGGTCCCGGGGGTCGAAGAAATCGTACTCGATGGCGTAGCCCGGGCGGGTGATCACCGCGTTCTCGAAGCCGGCGAGGGAACGCACGAAGTCGAGCTGCACGTCGAAGGGCAGGCTGGTGGAGATGCCGTTCGGATAGAGCTCCGGCGTATCGAGACCCTCGGGTTCGACAAAGACCTGGTGCGCGTCCTTGTCCGCAAAGCGGTGGATCTTGTCCTCGATGCTCGGGCAGTAGCGCGGCCCGGTGCCCTCGATCACCCCGGAATACATCGGCGAGCGGTCGAGGTTGGCGCGGATGATGTCGTGGGTGCGCGCGTTGGTATGGGCGATCCAGCAACAGCGCTGCTCGGGATGCGTCGCAGGATCACCGAGGAAGGACATGACCGGCCGCGGATCGTCTCCCCACTGCTGCTCAAGCGAGGCGAGGTCCACGCTGCGCGCATCGATGCGCGGCGGGGTACCGGTCTTCAGCCGGTCGACGCGGAAGGGCATCTCGCGCAGGCGCCGGGCCAGGGCGATTGCCGGGGCATCGCCGGCGCGGCCGCCGCTCGAGCTCTCGAGGCCGATGTGTATCCGCCCGCCGAGGAACGTCCCGGTGGCCAGCACGACCGCATCGGCGTGGAAGTCAAGCCCCATGGCCGTGCGCGCACCGACGACCCGGTCGCCGTCCAGGAGCAGGTCGTCCACCGGCTGCTGGAAAATCTGCAGGCCGGGCTGTGCCTGCAGGATGCCGCGGATGGCGGCGCGGTAGAGCACGCGATCGGCCTGGGCCCGGGTTGCGCGAACCGCGGGGCCCTTGCGCGCGTTGAGCACACGGAACTGGATACCGGCGCGGTCCGTGGCCGCGGCCATCGCGCCGCCGAGGGCATCGACCTCGCGCACGAGATGGCTCTTGCCGATGCCACCGATGGCCGGGTTGCAGGACATCTGGCCGAGCGTATCGATACTGTGCGTCAGCAGCAGCGTGCGGCAACCCATGCGCGCGGCAGCCAGGCATGCCTCGGTACCGGCGTGGCCACCGCCGATCACGATTACGTCAAAACTGTCCGGGTAGCGCATGGTTCATTCCCTGCGTCGCCGCAGGCTGCAAAGGGGAGCGGATTATACGGCCGAGTCGATGTTCCGCCAAACCCGCTTTCTGCTTACTGGAAGAAGAGAATAAATCATGTATGGGTAGAGATAGAGAGTTATTGTTGTGATTGTTAGGCCCGGCAGAATCCGGGGACAACCCGTTTTTTGTCTTGCCTGGCAGAAGGTTGCGCGAGGGAAAGGGCTGTTCGCGACAGCGGTATGGGGCCGGGGCAGGCTGGGTAGCGAATGTGGAGCGTTTCGAGCGCCGGCCGGGTCGATGGCTGAGCGGCCGCCGGGTCCACGGCTTGTGCCACCGCCGTTACCGCTTTCGCCCACAGCCGCCGCCATCGCGGGAAAAGACAGTGGATAGCTGGGGGAGCGCGCGGGGGCAAGCGGTGCACGGCCAGTGCCCCGCGACGGCTGGTGCACAGGGTTGTGGACGGCCTGTTACTTGCCGATGCAGAAGCTGGAGAAAATCTCGCCGAGGAGATCGTCGCTGCTGACCCTGCCGGTAATCTCTCCCAGGCAGCCCTGTACGTAGCGCAGGTCTTCGGCCACCAGCTCGCCGGCGCCGCTGCCGGCCAGCTGTGCGCGGGCATCAGTGAGGTGGGCCGCGGCGCGATCCAGCGCGTCGAGATGCCGGCGCCGGGCGCTGAAGGTGCTCTCGCCGGCACTCGCCAGCCCGACGCTGTCGCGCAGGTGCTCGCGCAGGAGCGAGAGGCCGTCGCCGCTCTGTGCCGACAGCCAGATGTCCGTGATATCCGCCGTGCTGTTGATGGCGGCGGCGGTGCCGGATAGGTCGATCTTGTTGTGCACGCGGGTCACCGGTGTGCCCGGCGGCGGCGGTTCGACGCCCGCTGGCAGCAGGTCCGCGAGCGCAGGCGGTGCCCCGCCGGCGCTGTCATCGACCACCAGGATCACCCGGTCTGCGCTGCCGATCTCGACCATGGCGCGGCGTACGCCCTCCTGCTCGACCGGGTCATCGCTGTCGCGGAGGCCGGCGGTATCGACGATGTGCAGCGGCAGGCCGTGGACCAGGATGTCCTCGCGCAGCACGTCGCGGGTGGTGCCCTCGATGGCCGTGACGATGGCGCGCTCCTCGCCGGCCAGCGCGTTGAGCAGGCTGGACTTGCCGGCGTTGGGCCGCCCGGCGATGACCAGCTTGAGCCCTTCCCGCAGCAGGCTGCCCTGGCGGGCGCTCTCCCGCACGGCGGCGAGGCGTGCCGCGACATCCGCGAGGCGGGCGGCGACATCGCCCTCCGCCAGGAAGTCCACGTCCTCTTCGTCCGGGAAGTCGATGGCCGCCTCGACATACACCCGCAGGCGGGTGACCGCCTCCACCAGCTCGTGCACACGTTCGCTGAAGGCGCCGCTCAGGGAGCGCAGGGCGTTGCGCGCGGCTTCGGCACTGGCGCTGTCAATGAGGTCGGCGATGGCCTCGGCCTGGGCGAGATCCAGCTTGTCATTGAGGAAGGCGCGGCGGGAGAATTCGCCGGGCTCCGCCGGCCGGGCGCCGTGTGCGCAGGCCGCCTGCAGCAGCAGGTCCAGGACCACCGGGCTGCCGTGGCAGTTTAGCTCGATCACGTCCTCGCCGGTGAAGGAGTGCGGCCCCGGGAAATACAGCGCCAGGCCGTCGTCGAGGCGCGTGCCCTCGGCATCGTGAAAGTCGGCGCGGTGGGCGTAGCGGGGGCGGAACTGGTCGCGCCCGGTCAGCCGGCGCGCGATGGCGAGGGCGGCACCGACGACGGTCCGCCGCCGCCGGGCGGTAGCGGCGGCAAAAAGGCGGCGAAGAAGAACCCCGCGGGTACGTCTCGCGATCCGGCGCGCGGGACACGAGGGGAATTGGCGGGGAAAAAAAGAGGATCGATTCAAACGCGCGAATGAATTGCAAAGACTGACGATGATGCGGTGCCCGTGTGTGT
>CAJWWA010000267.1 GCA_913048495.1 uncultured Halieaceae bacterium | reverse complement strand
GCACCCTGTCCCGGGGCGTCGAAGGCCATGGATGGCCTTCGCCGAGCTGCCATGGATGGCGCTTTTGCGGTCCCGGGGCAGGGTGCTGCAAGCCCCGGCGCCGGGCTACAGAGCGCCTCCTGCGTCAATCTATGGCCCTTGCGCCGGGGCATCGAAGGTTACCTGCCCTCACTACCCCTATAGGCGCCGGGCCCTACGAGCAGCCACCGTCCAGGAATGCCAGCAGCTCCGCGGTCTTCTCACGCATGAGCGGTGCATCGCCACGACTCTCGACGTTCAGGCGAACCACCGGTTCGGTGTTTGAGCGTCGGAGGTTGAAGCGCCAGTCGGGGTAGGCGATGGAGAGGCCGTCGACGTGGGAGACGGCGGTGGCGCCGGGGGCGTAGCGGGCCTCCGTGGCGGCGAGGGCGGCGGCGGGGTCGTCGATGGTGCGGTTGATCTCGCCGCTGCAGGGGAAGCGGGCCATGCGCTCCTCCACCAGCTCGGCGAGCGGCTGGCCGCGGGAACTGACCAGCGCGGCGACCAGGAGCCAGGGGATCATGCCACTGTCGCAGAAGGCGAAATCGCGGAAATAGTGGTGGGCGCTCATCTCGCCGCCGTAGAGGGCGTCCTCGGCGCGCATGCGCTCCTTGATGAAGGCGTGTCCCGTCTTGCTCTCGACCGCGCGGCCGCCGCCGGCGGCGATGATGTCCTGCGTGTTCCAGGTCAGCCGCGGGTCGTGGACGATGGCGCTGCCCGGGGACTGGCGGAGGAAAGCCTCGGCGAGGAGGCCGACCACGTAGTAGCCCTCGATGAAACGGCCCGTGTGGTCGAACAGGAAGCAGCGGTCGAAGTCGCCGTCCCAGGCGATGCCGAGGTCGGCGCCGTGATCGCGCACCGCGTCGATGGTGGCGCTGCGGTTCTCCGGCAGCAGCGGGTTGGGCACGCCGTTGGGGAAGTGCCCGTCGGGTGCGTGGTGCAGGCGCACGAACTCGAAGGGCAGGTGCGGCTCCAGGAGATCGACGATGCGGCCGGCACCGCCGTTGCCCGGGTCGGTCACGATCTTCAGCGGGGCCAGGGACGGCAGGTCGATGTAGCCCAGGAGGTGCTCGACGTAGGCCGCATCGAGATCCAGCGGCTCGAGGCTGCCGCGGCGGTCCGCGGCGGGGAAATCGCCGGCGGCGGCGAGATCGCGAATGTCGAAGAGCCCGGTGTCGCCGGAGAGCGGCCGAGCGCCCTCGCGCACGAACTTCATGCCGTTGTAGTCCATGGGGTTGTGGCTCGCGGTGACGACAATGCCGCCGTCGAAGCCGCCGTCAGCATCCCCGTGAAAGGTCGCGAAGTAGATCTCTTCGGTGCCGGCGAGACCGAGGTCGAAGACATCGACGCCCTGGCTGCGCAGACCCTCGACGAGCGCCCCCTTCAGGGCCTCGCTGGTGAGGCGCACGTCGTGGCCGACCACGACCCGCCGCGGCGAGAGGACCGTGGCGTAGGCGCGGCCGATGCGTTCGGCGATGTCTTCGTTGAGCTGGTCCGGTACCCGGCCGCGGACGTCGTAGGCCTTGAAGCAGGCAGAGAGGTCCACGGGGGTCAGGGCTGGGAATAGATGTTGTGGTAGACGTAATCCGTCGCCTCAACGAAACCGGGCACGCTGCCGCAGTCGAAGCGCCGGCCCTTGAACTTGTAGGCCATCACGCAGCCGCGCTCGGCCTGGGTCTGCAGGGCGTCCGTGAGCTGGATCTCGCCGTTGGCGCCGGGCTCGGTCTCGCGGATGATGTCGAAGATGTCCGGCGTGAGGATGTAGCGGCCGATGATGGCGAGATTCGACGGTGCGTCCTCGGGCTTGGGCTTCTCGACCATGTGGTCGACGCGATAGATGCCGTCCTTGAGCTGCTCGCCGGCGATCACGCCGTACTTGTGGGTCTCGTCCTCGGGCACCTCCATGATGGCGACGATGGAGCAGCGGAACTGGTTGTAGAGCTCCACCATCTGCGCGAGCACGCCGGGGCCATCGTTGAGGCAGAGGTCGTCGGAGAGGACGACGCCGAAGGGCACGTTGCCGACCAGCGTCTCGCCGGTGAGGATGGCGTGGCCGAGGCCCTTCATTTCCCGCTGGCGGACCATGGTGAAAACGCCCTTGTCGAGCACGTTGCGGATGCTGTCGAGGTAGGCTTCCTTGCCGCTGCCGGCGATCTGGTGCTCGAGCTCGTAGCTGATGTCGAAGTGGTCGGCGATGGCCCGCTTGCCGCGGCCGGTGACCAGGGCGCAGGTGGTCATGCCGGCCTCGATGGCCTCCTCGACGCCGTACTGCACCAGCGGCTTGTTGACGATCGGTAGCATCTCCTTCGGCATGCTCTTGGTGGCCGGCAGGAAGCGGGTACCGTAGCCCGCCACGGGAAACATGCACTTCTCGATCATCGCCCTTCTCTCCATCAGTCTCTTGCTGTCCGTATCGTGCTGTCGTCGTGCTGTGTCTGTCGTGGTATCGGGATCGTGCTGCGAGCGCCCCGTCGGCAAGGCCGCGCCGCGCCGCCCGAAAGTCAGCCCGCGGCGGCGCCGCGGCCGTAGGCGTCCTGGAAGCGGACGATGTCGTCCTCGCCGAGATAGCTGCCGGACTGCACTTCGATCAGCTCCAGCGGTATCTTACCGGGGTTGGCCAGGCGGTGCTTGTGGCCCAGCGGGATGTAGGTGGACTCGTCCTCACCGAGCATGAAGGTCCGGTCCTCGCAGGTGACTTCGGCGGTACCGTGGACCACGATCCAGTGCTCGGCGCGGTGGTGATGCATCTGCAGCGAGAGGGTCTCCCCCGGGTTCACCACGATGCGCTTGACCTGGAACCGCTCGGCCACGATCAGCGATTCGTAGCTGCCCCAGGGCCGGTAGACCCGCTGGTGCAGCGCCGCCTCGCTGCGCCCGGCGGCACGCAGACGCTCGACGATGCGCTTCACGTCCTGGACCTGGTCCCGGCCGGCGACCAGCACGGCGTCGGCGGTCTCCACCACCACCAGGTTGTCCACGCCGGCCGCCGCCAGCAGCCGGGACTCGGCGCGCAGGTAGCTGTCGCGGCTGTCCTCGACGATCACGTCGCCATGCAGCACGTTGCCGTCGGCGTCGTGCGCGGATACGTCCCAGAGCGTCGACCAGGCGCCGACATCACTCCAGCCGCAGTCGAGGGGCACCACCGCGCCGCGGTCGGTGCCCTCCATGACCGCGTAGTCGATGGAATCGCTCGGACAGGCGGCGAGAGCCTGTGGGTCCGGGCGGAGGAAGTCGCCGTCGCCGCTGACGCCGTCCATGGCCTCCCGGCAGGCGGCCGCCATCGCGGGGGCCTGGCGCTCGAGTTCGGCCAGGTAGCTGTCGGCGCGGAGCAGGAACATGCCCGCATTCCAGAGGTACTCCCCGCTCGCCAGGTAGCCCTCGGCGGTGGACCGGTCCGGCTTCTCGACGAAGCGGTCCAGGCGCGCGGCGACCTCGCCGAGGGCTTCCCCCCGGCGCAGGTAGCCGTAGCCCGTTTCCGGGCTCGTGGGCACCACGCCGAAGGTGACCAGGTGGCCATCGGCCGCCAGCGGGACCGCCGTGTCGACCGCTGCGGCAAAGGCCTCGCGGTCGCGGATGATGTGATCCGCCGGCAGTACCAGCAGCGTGGCCTCCGGATCTGTCGCGAGGGCACGCAGGGCGGCGAGCGCTACGGCGGGGGCCGTATTGCGACCCTCGCGCTCGAGGATAATGGCCCCGGGAGCGACCGCCAGCTGGCGCAGCTGCTCGGCGACCAGGAAGCGATGCTCTTCGTTGCAGACCACCAGGGGCGGGGCTGCCTCCAGCCCGTCGGTGCGGGCCAGGGTTTCCTGCAGCATCGACAGCTCGCTGGCCAGCGGCAGGAACTGCTTCGGGTAGGCCTCCCGGGAGACCGGCCACAGGCGGCTGCCGACGCCCCCGGACAATAAGACGGGTACCAGCATGCGGATCCTCGTTCCTGGGATTTCGTTGCCGGCAACCCCGGTCGCGCGGCGGTCACCGGATGGTATCGGAAGACCGCGCGCCGACGCCAGCGGCCCCGGGCCGGGGAACGGGGCGCCGCGCCGGCCCCGACAGCCCCCGGGGGCGGTGGATTTTTGGCCCCCAGCGGGTAGAATGCGGGGCCTTGTTCATGCGCCAGGCTGCCTCTATGCAGAGCAGCCTGTAAATAGCCAGGCCGCAAGGACCGCAGCCAGCCGGCGCCCGGCCCCAGTCCCCGCCCGGGCCGCGCCCGACGTCCCCGACACCCGGAAGACCAATGACCCAACAGCACAGTTTCAGCAAGGACGAACTCCTCGAGTGTGGCGCCGGCCATCTCTTCGGTCCCGGCAATGCCCAGCTCCCCGTGGGCAACATGCTCATGCTGGACCGCATCACTCACATCAGCTCCGAGGGCGGCGCCGCCGGCAAGGGCGAGATTCGCGCCGAGCTGGATATCAGCCCGGACCTGTGGTTCTTCGACTGCCACTTCCCGGGCGACCCGGTCATGCCCGGCTGCCTGGGCCTCGACGCCATGTGGCAGCTGCTGGGCTTCTTTCTCGGCTGGCGGGGCAACCCCGGCCGCGGTCGCGCCCTGGGCTCCGGCGAGGTGAAATTCACGGGACAGATCCTGCCCAGCGCCTCCGTGGTGAGCTACCAGATCGATATCAAGCGCGTCATCGAGCGCAAGCTCGTGATGGGGATTGCCGACGGCAGCGTCTCCGTCGACGGCCGCGAGATCTACACC
>CAJWWA010000266.1 GCA_913048495.1 uncultured Halieaceae bacterium | reverse complement strand
AGCGGGCGCCGCCGAGGCGCTCGCAGTGAATGGGGATGAGCGCGGCGCCGGTGCGCAGCGCCAGCCGCGCGGCGGTGGTGTTGGTGAGCGCGTCGCGGCCGAAGAAGGGCAGCAGCTCACCGGTCTGCAGCCGCGTGTCCGTGGCCAGGCCCACGCTGTGGCCGTCCTTCAGCTCCTTGATCAGCGGGCGCACGCCGTCGTCGGTGGGCACCAGGCGCACGCCGAAGGCGCGGCGCAGGTCCTGCACCAACGCGTGGACCGCCGGGTTCGACTCCGGCGCGTAGACGGTGCTGATGCGCAGGCCGCGCTCCCGGGCGATGAGGTTGGTCAGCTGCCAGGCGCCGACATGGGCGCAGACAAACACGGCGGGCAGGCCCGCCTCGATGTGCTCGCGGGCGGCGTCGGACCAGTGGAAGGCGATGCGCCGGCCGCGCTCCTGCCACAGCTGCTCCAGCTTCAAAAGCTCCGCGGCGGCCATACCCAGGGATCGGAACACTTCTTTAACGGTGCGCTTGCGCCAGGCGGCGTCCCGGTCCGGAAAAGCGATGGCGAGGTTGGTGTCCGCCTTGCGGGCTTTCTGGGTCCAGGGGCCGACGGTCGCGAACAGCGCACCGGCGACCCGCGTCGCCTGCTCCGGCCGCAGCCGCTGCACGCACCAGAACAGGCCTTTCAGCAGCGCCGCCTCCAGGGACTGGGCGGCGCGGCCCAGCGCCGGGAAGCGCTCGGCGAGGGGTTTGGGAACGAAGTAGTACTGGGCCACGGCGCGCCTCAGCGCCCGGGGCGGGGGCTCTCCGCCGGCCGGGTGCCGAAGACGATGTCCCAGAGCGGGCTGCTCACGCCGTAACGCCCGCCCTGGCCGGAGAAGTGGTGCTTCAGGTGGTAGTGCTTCAGATACTTCGCCACCGGGTTGCGCATGGGGAAGTGGTGCGTGGCGTAGTGGATGTAGTCGTACACCAGGTAGCCGACGATAAAAAACGCCGTGAACACCTCGAGCCAGGCCGCAGGCAGGACCGCGCGGAACAGCAGGTAGAGCACCGCCATGATCGGGATGGCCCCGGCCGGCGGCATCACCAGGCGGGTCTTGTCTTTCGGGTCGTCGTGGTGGTTGCCGTGGAACAGGAACACCAGCCACTTGCCGAGGCGGCTCTTCGCCGGGAAGTGGAACAGGAAGCGGTGCAGGCCGTACTCGGTGAGCGACCAGGTGAACACGCCGGCGACCGCGAGCGCGGCAACGGCACCTGCTGAGAGGTGGTAAGTGCTGAGCCCGCTCCAAAGCAGCCAGGCAGCGATGGGCCCCCAGAACACCAGCGGGGTGATCGGGTGCACGTGCGACAGCCGCTCGAGAAAGTCGTTCTCGAACAGGCGGATGGATTCGTGTCGGGACGCGTTCATCGTCTCTTGCGGCCTGCGTTCAGCTTCACCCGGTATTTTACCTGCCTGGCCGCGCGTTAACGACTCCTCGACCCCGCCGCGTTCGGCAATAGTTTACGAAAGCGGAGTTGTCGCCGTGCACCCGCATTGGTCTCCGGCCCCTTGAACTCTCCGCCATCGGTAGTTATTTTCCGGGGAGTGGTTATCGGCCCGGTCTCGATCGGGGTGGTTGAAGAGAAAAAGAGAACATGCAGGGGGAACTCAAGATGGTTTCAACGCTGATGCGGAACACGATCGTGCTGATCACGGCGATCTGCGCTCCGTCCCTGGCTTTGGCAGGCGGGGGCGGCAGCGGCACGGTGACCCTGGGCCCCGCCTCGCCCACGGCGGTCCCCGCCATGACGCCCGCGATGATGGTAGGGCTCGGGCTTCTACTGGCGGTAATCGCACTCCGCGTCCTGCGCCAGTCGGGTGCCGCCCAGCGAGTGATGAGTTTCCTGCTACTCGGCAGCGCCGGGGTCGTCGGCGGGCTGGGGGTGGAGCGCACCATCGCCACCAACACGCTGGAGACTGGCGGCAGCGACTGCAACAGCCCGACCATCGTACTGACCTATGCCCAGGTGGAAGAACGGCCGGACACCGTAGTGACCAATGGCTGCACGATCGATCTCGAAATCGTCGGCTACAACCTGAGCTGCCCGGGCGGGTATACCTTCAACGACAACGGTAGCCCGGTCGGGACCGTGGTGCCGGCGGGTGACTCGGTGCCGTCGGCCTACTGCGAGTCCACGCCTCCCTAGCCGGCTGAAAGCGGCTGAAGGCGGTTGACCAGGCGCAAACGCGGTCGGGGTCCCCATGGAGAGTGAACTGGTCGTCGAGTCGTCAGCGAGCCTGGTTTACACGACCACCTTCGCCATCTTTGCCGTCGCGCTCGTCGCCGAGGGCCTCGCCCCGGCACGCGAGACGGCGGGCAACATTGCCTGGCGCTGGGCCAACAATTTCTCCCTCGGGCTGGTGAGCTGGTACACCTCCGCGGTGGCCAGCACGCTGTTCCTGGTCTGGCTCGCCGGCTGGACGGAAGTTCACCAGGTCGGCCTGTTGGACAAGCTAGGGGCAGGGCCGGTGCTGGGGTTCCTGGCGTTGCTCACCCTCACGCAGTTTCTCAGCTACTGGGTGCACCGCGTGTTCCATGCCTGGCGCTGGCTCTGGCCGCTGCACGCCATCCACCACTCCGACACGGATATGGACGCGTCGACGACCTATCGCCACCACCCGCTGGAGCCGCTGATTTCCATGCCGCTGGCCGCACCGGCGGTGCTCGCGCTGGGGGTGAGCCCGGAGGCCGCGCTGGCCTACCGCCTGTTCGACATCGGCATACAGGTCTTCAGCCACAGCAACATCAGCCTGCCGGCGCCGCTGGAGCGGGTGCTGCGCTACCTGGTGCTGACGCCGGATTTCCACCGCGTGCACCACTGCGCCGAGGCGCGCTACACCAACAGCAACTACGGCAGCCTGGTGCCCTGGTTCGACTACCTCTTCGGCACCGCCCGGCACCGCGGCGCCGGGGAGCAGCGCAGCATGGCACTCGGCCTCGAGTACCTGCGCGAACCCGGCGACAGCCGCATCGATCGTCTCCTTCTGGCCCCCGTGAAGGTCTTCCGCCTGGCCGCTCCGCGCCGGACCGATGCGGCGCCGCTCGTTGAGGGACGGCCGCTCGCCTAGCCCTGCCCGGCGTTGGCTTCCGATGGGCTGCTACCCGTCCCCCGAGGCCACAGCCGCTTTGTACACAGCCAGTCCGCCGGCTCCTCGCGGATCCACTCGGCGAAGCGGTCGTGCAGCTGCTGCATCATGTCCCTCGCCTGCTCGCGCTCGTCGGCTGCCGGGTCGCGGGGGGTGATCGGCGCGTGGAAGCTGACCGCGTAGCGGGCGTCCTTCAGCCGCCGCACCCGCGCCGGTACCAGCGCGCAGCCCTGCTTGAGGGCGAGCTTCGCCGGCATCATCGAGCTCGCCTTCGGGTGGCCGAAGAACTCGATATCCTCGCCGTCATCCACCCGCCGGTCGACCACGACCCCGACGCTGCGCCCGCCGCGCAGCGCCTTGAGCAGGGCCCGCGCGCTGTTATCCCGGGGCACCAGCTCGCAGTTGAGCACGGCGCGCGAGCGCAGCAGCATGCGGTCGAGGTAGGGGTTGGTGGGCGGTGAATAGAGCGTGGCGTTGGCAATGCCCAGGCGCGTCAGGGCGCTGCCGACCACTTCCCAGCTCGACAGGTGCGCACAGGCGATGACGCAGGGCTGCAGGTCCACGGGGTCCGCCCCGGTAGTGTCGATATCGAGGCGCGCGGCGTCGCGGGCGAAGCGGTCGAGGTGCGGGTACTCCGCGAGGATGCGCCCGCCCTGGCGCCAGCAGGCGCGGGCGAGGTGCTCGAGGCTCCCGGCGCCCAGGGTCGGGAACGCGATGGCGAGGTTGTCCCGCACCAGCCGGTGCTTGCTGGCGAGCCGCGGCCCGATCCAGCCGCCGACGCGCGCGCCCAGGCGGGAAGCGAGGTCTACGGGCAGCAGCCGGAACCCCTTCAGCAGCAGCCAGACGAACACGAAGTCGATGCGCCAGAGCAGCCGCCGCAGCCAGGGGTAGCGCCGGGCCGGCCCCTTCAGCGGGGCGCCGATGATGAACTCGGCCATCAGCCCAGCCCCGGCAGGGTGGCGAGCCCGGCGGCGAGCCCGATGGCCGGCCGCCAGCCCGTGGCCGCGGTGATCGCCGCGTTGTCGGCCACCCAGTCCGGGTGCCGCAGCTCGCGCAGCTTCGACGGTGTCAGCATCGGCGCGCGGCCGAGCAGGCGGGCGCTGGCCAGGTTGCCGGAGGCAACGAGGTCCAGCAGCAGCCGCGGCAGCGGCAGCAGCCGCACCCGGCGGTCGCGCAGCCGCGCCACGGCCTCGGCGATGTCGCGCCAGCTGTAGCCGCCCTCGCGGCCATCGTGGAGCGGGAAAGTCTCGCCGGTCGCGGCGTCGGAACCCAGGCAGGCGAGGGTGGCGCTCACGGCATCGTCGACGTGCAGCAGCGAGGCGCGCGCCGAGGCGCTGCCGGGCAGTGGCGCGATGCCACGGGCCATGGTGCGCAGCAGCGGCAGCAGTTCCCGGTCCCCGGGGCCGTAGACGGCCGGCGGGCGCAGGATGGTCCAGGGCAGGGCGGTGACCACCGTCTCGCGCAGCGCATCCTCCGCTTCCTTCTTCGAGCGGCCATACCACGACAGCCGCGGCTCGCGGGCGGCGAGGGAGGAGAAGAAAAGCAGCCGCGGCGGTTCCGGCTGGCCGGCGAGCGCCAGGAAGAGGTTGCGGCTGCCCTCGACGTTGACGCGGTGGAAGTCACCGTAGCGCGCGCCGCGGACGGCGCCCGCAAGGTGGACGACGTAGCC
>CAJWWA010000265.1 GCA_913048495.1 uncultured Halieaceae bacterium | reverse complement strand
CCGCCGTCGACCCGCTGCTCACCGGCACCGCAGCCATCCTCGACAACCTCTGAAACGCCCGGAGCCCGCATGGACCTGAAGGTCGACATCGTTTCCTTCCCACTGGAAAAGCCGTTCGTGATCACCGGCCACGTCTTCGAGACCACGGACACGGTCCGGGTCACGCTCAGCCACGGGGGCGTGGCGGGCCGCGGCGAGGCGGTCGGTGTCTATTACCTCGACGAGACGGCCGAGAGCATGGCCGCGCAGCTGGAGAGCGTGGCGGGCGAGCTCCACCAACTCGACGGGGCGGCCATCCAGGCGCTGCTGCCCCCCGGCGGGGCCCGCAACGCGCTGGACTGCGCCTGGTGGGACTACCGGGCGAAGGCCACGGGCCGGTCTATCTGGGAACTGCTCGGAATCGCCCCCCGGGAACTCACCACGGTGTACACCCTCGGGATCGCCGAGCCGGCGGTCATGGCCGAGCGCGCCGCGGCCGCCAGCCGCTTCCCGCATCTGAAACTCAAGCTCGACAGTGACCAGCCCATCGAACGGCTCGAGGCGATACGCGCGGCAAGACCGGACGCGGCGCTGGTCATCGACGTGAACCAAGGCTGGACCATCGACGAACTGCGCGCCTACCTGCCGCACTGCGAGCGCCTCGGCATCGCCATGATCGAGCAGCCGCTGGCGCGGGGC
This sequence comes from uncultured Halieaceae bacterium, assembly GCA_913048495.1. GTDB lineage: Bacteria > Pseudomonadota > Gammaproteobacteria > Pseudomonadales > Halieaceae > Pseudohaliea. Next base: position 4,121 of record CAJWWA010000265.1, on the reverse strand, counting down.
GGCGACGAGGCGCTGGAAGGCTTCCGTTCACCGGTGCCGCTGGGCGCGGATGAATCCTGCCTGCACCTCGGCGAGTTCGACGCCGCCGCCCGGCGCTACGACGTGCTCAACATCAAGCTCGACAAGTGCGGCGGGCTGACCGAGGGGCTGGCGCTGGTGGCAGCGGCCCAGCGGGCGGGGATGGCGCTGATGGTCGGCAACATGACCGGCACGTCGCTGTCCATGGCGCCCAGTTACGTGATCGGTCAGCACTGCCGCTTCGTGGACATCGACGGCCCGCTGCTCCTCGCCGGCGATGTCGAGCACGGGCTCGCCTACCGCGACGGCGGCCTGGTCGGCCTGCCCTCCCCGGCGCTCTGGGGCTGACACTTCAACGGCTCGCCTTGTCGCGCTCGAGCGGCGGCACCCAGCCCGGCTCGAGCGCCGTGCGCGGATGGTAGGCCGTGACCTGCCCCATGAACGGCGGGTGGATCGAGTAGCCCAGGAGGGACTGTACCCGCGGCGACATGGCACGTACCCGCTGCGGCGGGATCGCGAGAAAGAAGTTCTCCTGCGGCCGCGCCCAGGGCTGGCAGTACTGGTTCGAGAAGGCGCGGCGCGTGCGCTCGCTGCCGTTGGCGCCGCCGCGGTGCAGCAGCGTGCCGGCGAAGACGAGACAGCTGCCGGCGGGCATGACCACCGGCCGGACCATTGCCGCCAGCCTGTCGGCGAGCGCCGGGTCCTCCTCGCTGTCCCCCTGCCGGTAGTAGCCCGCGACCTCGGCATCACTCCAGCGGTGACTGCCCGGGATCACCTCCGTCCCGCCGTTCGCCGCATCGAAATCCTCCACCGCCACGATGGTCGACAGGCTGACCATGGGGCGCGGCCGGGGAATGGGGTAGAAAGAGTCATCGGTATGCCAGGGCTGCGGCGTTTCACCGGGGCCGATGACGATGGCCTGGCTGGCCGTCAGCAGGTAGTTGGGCGCGAGCAACGCGTCGCAGAGCGCGAGAACCCGCGGGTCCTCGACGATGTCCTGGAACACGCGGTCACGGGCGACGAGCGTGTAGATGCGCTCGGTGCACGTGCCTTCGAAGTTGTTGCGCCCCTGGTACCCGCCGAGCCAGGCATCGAAAAGGGCGTTCACGCGGGCCAGGCGCTCGCGGTCGAGGAACCCCTCGATAATCGTGAACCCCTGGCTGTCGAGTTCGGCAAGCTGGAGCGCGGTCGCCGGCCCGGCGTTCGCGGTCATTCGCCGTCGCCCCGCCGGCCCAGGTGCTCCTCGAGAAAGGCGGCCGTTTCACGGTAGGCCTTGAGCCAGGTGTCGTGGCGGTGGAAGCCGTGCACCTCGTCCGGCAGCACCAGCACCTCGGCGTCGACACCCCGGTCGAGGAGCCGGTGGTAGAGGTCCACGGTCTCGTCGAAGCGCACGTTGCGGTCGTCGTCGCCGGAGATCAGCAGCACCGGCGAGCGCCAGCCGTCGATGTGGGCGATCGGTGAAGACGCCCGCGCTTCGGGCTTGTCGGCGTCGGTGAGACCCCAGTAGCGCCCCTCCTCGCCCGGCATGGGCAACGACCAGTCGTGCACGCCGTGCAGGTCGACGCCCGCCGCGAACAGGTCCGAATTGCGCGCCAGCGCGAGCGCCGTGAGGTTGCCGCCGTAGGAACCGCCCCAGAGGCCGATGCGGTCCGCGTCGACCTGCGCAAGGCCTGCGAGGTACTGGCGCGCGGCCAGCACATCGAGGTACTCGCTCGCCCCCCGCGGGCCGGTATCGGCCGCGAGGTGGAAATCGCGCCCGTAGCCGATGCCGGCGCGGTAATTCAGCGACAGCACCACGAAGCCCCGGCTGGCGAGGTACTGGTTCATGCCGTAGGCGTTGGCGTAGTAGCCGCGATCGTGCCAGCCGAGCAGCATCTGCCGGACCGGTCCGCCGTGCAGGAAGATCACCGCCGGGCGCTTGCCGTCATGGTCGTCGGGCAGGAACAGCTGCCCGTGCAGCGCCAACCCGTCCGCCGCCGTCATGCGTACGGGCTTCGGAGCCTGCAGGCGGGCCGCCGGAAACTCATCAGGCGGCGGCGCGGTCAGCCGGTGCAGGCTGCCATCGTCGAGGCGCAGGGTGGCGGCCATCGGCAGGCGATGGTCGCCGGCCAGCACCGCGAGCCCGCCGTCGGCCAGGAGCCGGGGGCCGACCTCGATGCCCTCGCCCTCGGTGAGCGCGGTGAGTCTGCCGCTGCTCAGATCCACGGCAGCCACGTGGCGACGGTCCGTGTCGCCGCAGTTGTGGGCAAAGGCGACGCGATCGCGGGCGGGCGCCACGTCGAGGCCGAGGACCTCGCAGGCCGCGGGGCTGAGCGCCTCGGCTGTGGCGCCGGCCGTGGGTTGCAGGCCATAGAGGCGCAGGAAACCGTCGTGCTCGGAGTAGAACAGCAGCCGGTCGTCCCGCGGCCACCAGAGCGTGCGGCCGTAGAGGAACTGCGGCAGGCCAGACGCGGGCTCATCGGTGGACCAGGTTTCCTGCACGGCGCTGCCGTCCGCGGCGGCCACCATGACCTTGAATGGATGGCCGGCGGTAATGTCCAGTCGCGCGCCGATAAGCAGCGGCCGGCGGCGCAGGAACGCGATGGCCTCGCCGTCCGGCGACCAGGTGGGCTGCTCGTCCTGCCAGGCGCTGGGGGCGATCCAGGTCACCGTGTCCTCCGCGAGGTCCAGCACACCGATGAGACTGTGGTTGGCGCGGCGTGCGCTCACGAAGGCGATGCGATCGCCCCCCGGGGAAAAGACCGCGCCGCGGGTCTTGCCCTGGAGCATCAATAACGGCGCCGGCTCCGGCGCGTCCTCCGCGAAGGCATTGCCCGTGGCAACGGCGTAGAGACCGTCGCCGCCGTCGAGCAGCAGCCGCTCCCCGTCGGGGGAGAACGCCGCCGGGGTCGCCTCATCGAATCTCACCGCCGCGCCATCGCTGGTGCGCAGCAGCACGGCCTCCCAGGTGCCGCCGCGCGGCCTGCTCGCCGGGTTGGCCAGGTCGCCGAAGGTGTTCGGGCCGCCGCCGCGAACCAGGGCCAGCAGGTCGCCGTCCGGAGACAGGAGCAGCTTGCCCAGGGGCTCACCCGCATCGCCCTCCACGGCATAGAGTTCGCGCACCGCGTAGTCGGGCGCCGCGGCAACCTGCACGCTGCGGTGGCCGGCCCGGTTCTCTACCCACGCCAGGGTGCTGCCGGCCTCCGAGCGTACCAGGCTGCTGGCCCGGGGGGCACTCAGCACCGCGTTGAGCTCAAAGGCCGGCACCGGCGACGCCGCCGCAACGGCCACCAGGCCCATGACCAAGCTCGTAAGAAGGTACCTGTACCTGTGTCCTGCCATGCGTTTTACTCCCCTTGCTTGCCGTTTCATGCGGCCCCGCCGGCTCGCGGCGCGGGCGCACGCCGGGCGGCATCGCGAAGCCTACCGCCGAAGCCCCTTTCGAGGCGAGCCGGGGCCCTTGCTGGCGCTGCCCGGCAGCAGCAGGTAGCTTAGAGACCGCTACCGGCTGACTATGCAATTTTTTGCAACAACTCACTGACATCATACCCCGAGGATCATTGCCATGCTTCCAGGACCCCTCCGGCGCGCGGCCCTGCGCTGCCTTGCCGCGCTCACGCTATCGCTCACCGGCGCGCCGGGCGCGCTCGCAGCGGAGGCGCCCCGCTACGACACGCTGATCGCGGGCGGCCTCATCCTCGATGGATCCGGCGAGGCTCCCTACGTGGCCGACCTCGCCATCCGAGGCGACCGTATCGCGGCAATCGGCGAGCTCGACGAGCGCCTGGCGGCGAAAGTAATCGACGCATCCGGCAAAGCCGTCAGCCCGGGCTTCATCAACATGATGGCCTGGAGCGTCATCGACCTGGTCAAGGACGGGCGCGGCATGAGCGACCTCACCCAGGGCATCACCCTGGAGGTCTTCGGCGAGGGCAATTCCATGGGGCCGCTGACGCCGGCGATGAAGGCTGACTTCCCGAAATACTGGGACGGCGTGGAAGCAGAGTGGACGACCCTCGGCGAGTACCTCGAGTTCCTCGAGCAGCGGGGAGTGTCGCCCAACGTCGCCTCTTTCATAGGGGCCACCACGCCGCGCGCCTACGTGCTCGGCATGGACGACGTGG
>CAJWWA010000264.1 GCA_913048495.1 uncultured Halieaceae bacterium | reverse complement strand
GCGGCGGCAGCGCCGGCGGCGGCCCCACGGGTACGCGGTAGGCCGGGTCGTCACGCTGGTAGCGCCGGCGGGTGCCGCCGAGCACATCGCCCGCAACGCGATCACGGGCCGACGTGTACAGCGGCTGCTCTTCGTAGGCCCACTGGCGGCTGCCGTCGCGGCGCTCGAGAATCGTCCACTCGCCCACGGGCTCGGCTCCCTCCGCGGCCAGCACCGGCGGCCACAGCGCCGTGCAGGCGGGGCGCTTATCGAGCTCGGGCAGGGGTATACCCGCCGGGTAAGGGCTCATAAGCCCCGCCGTCACCGTGGTCGGCTCGTCGTAGCAGCCCGGTGTCCCGGGCGCCTCGCCGCTGTAGCCGTTGCGCAGCACGTGCTGGGGCCACTCGTAGAGCGTGCGGCCCTCGGCGTCGGCGAAGACGGGGCCTTCCAGTTCGTTGACGATGACCTGAAAGCCGGGCGGCATCGGTACTTCGCGCCAGCTGGGGGCGTTCTCCGCATTCGCGACAGCGGCAAGCGCGGCGCCGAAGGCGAAAGCGGCGACCAGCGAGAACGCGGCGCGGCAGCCGCGGGTACCGCGCTCAGACAAGGATGTCACCGATCTCGCTGGAAGTCGTGTTGCTCTTGGTGCCCCAGCTGTCGATGTCGACACCCATCAGGCGCTGCGCGGTGTAGCCGAGGCGGCAGCCGGGCGTGCCGCCGCCATCGATGTGCAGGCCCGTGCGCACGCGGCCGCCGGCGGTGCCCGCGCTGAACATGGGGATGCCCTCGATGGAGTGAATCTTTGCGTAGGACTGGTCCGTGGTCGCGTAGACAAAGGTGTTGTCGAGCAGCGTGCCATCGCCCTCGCGGAAGCTGGCCAGGGCGTCGACGAACCAGGCCCACTCCTCCATGGCCCGGCGCGTGAACCAGGACGTGTTCGGCTGGTAGCCGAGGGCCGGGTCGACCGCCTCCTCGTGCGTGGCCGTGTGGTGGGGCTTGTCGTAGCCGGGCCGCGTGGTGGCCGAGAAGGCCGAGGCGTAGAACATGTTGAAGACCCGCGTCTGGTCGCAGGCCACGGCCATGAGCATCAGCTCGCCGAGCATGCGGTGCCGGCGGGCGACCAGGTCCGCGTCGAGACCGGCGGGCAGTTCCGGCGGTGGATCGACGACCACGCAGGCCTCCCGCGGCTCGGGGCGGGTCAGCTGCAGGTCGAAGCGGCGCTCGAGATCGCGCAGCCCGGTGAAGTACTGGTCGAGGCGCGCCCGGTCTTCCGCGCCGAGGGATTTCTCCAGGGCTTTCGCGTCCTCACGCACGGCCGAGAGCACGCTCTTGCGCACCATCACCTTCGGGTCCGGCGTGAACGTCTCCGCGTTCGGGTCCTGGAAACCCGCGCCGAAGAGCCGCTCGTAAAAACGCAGCGGCGACCACTCCGGCGCATTCACGGAGTTACCGCCCTCGTAGCTGAAGCTGTCGCGGACGTCACCGGTCGCGGTCGCGCTCAGGCTGCGAAAGCGCGTGGCGTTGCCGAGCTTGCGCGCGATGGTCACGTCCAGGGTTTCCCCGGGGCGGTTCTCCCGGGTCATGGGCGCGCTGCCGGAGCGCAGGACGACCCAGCCCGAGTGGTGGCACAGGTTCGGCGCGTCGTCGCGGAAGACGTGGAAGTTCGTGTACAGGTTGATGTGCTGCTGTACCGGCGCCAGCGCGGCGATCTCCTCAGGCAGGTCGAAGGCGGAACCGGTGCGCTTCGGCACGAACACCGGTGCGCTCATGCCCAGGCCCCAGGACCAGGTGCCGAAGCGCTGCGGGACCGGCAGCCCGCTGGCCAGCGCCGAACCGTTCTCGTTGAGGAAACAGTTGAGGAGCGGCAGGCCCACGGTGACCGCACCGCCGTTAAGTACGCCGCGCAGGAAGCGCCGCCGCGTGAACTTGCTCATCGGGTTGCCCCCGTATCCCTCAATGCCAGTTGTGCCTCGGTGATCCGTGCCGGCGCCGTCGGCGGCGGCTCATGCTGAAGCTTAACAGGTTCCGCAGCGGGCCGGAGCGTGCGGAAAGCCGGGCTCATCGCCAGCGCCTCGAGGAGCCCGCGCAGCCGGTAACCACCCTCGGCGAAGCGGTCCTCGAGCCAGGCCAGGGCAGCGCGGTCGTGGACCGGCGAAGCCGGGCCGCCGGTGCCCCAGGCATAGACCCGGTCCACCAGGCAGGCCGGCAGCTTGGGATGGTTGCGCAGCGCTTCGGCCAGACCCTCGACGCCGTCGTAGAACACGCCGTCGAGTTCGCCGGCCGTATCCAGCGGCGCCCCGTTCTCCGTTTCCCGGTACTGGCCCGCACCGTCGAAGTGCTCCAGGGCCAGGCCCATCGGGTCCGTGACCAGGTGGCAGCCGGCGCAGGAGGGATTGCTGTTGTGGGCATCGAGCCGTTCCCGCGCGGTCTTCGCGTGTTCGTTCTCTTCCAGCGCCGAGAAGTCCACGTTCGGCGGCGGGTCGGGCACTTTCTGGCAGAGCAGTTCCTCGCGCAGCGCCTTGCCGCGCCGCGTCGGCGAGGAACGCACGGCGTGGGAGTGCACGGCGAGGAAACTCACCTGGGTGAGCAGGCCGATGCGCGGGCTGTTCTCGCTGAATTCGTGCGGCGTCCAGCCGGGCTGCGCCGGCAGGCCGTAGACGACGGCCAGCGCCGGCGACAGGAAAGTCCGGCGGGTGGTAAACAGGTCGCGGTAGTCGAGGTCTCGCACCAGGAGGTGGTCGATGATCGTGCGCAGCGTCTGCTCCCGGGCCTGCGCCAGCGTGGAACCGGTCACCCGCGGGTAGACCACCGGGTCCTTGGCCAGGCTGTCGAAAGCGTCGAAGGCGAGCATGTCGTCGAAGAAGGCACGCATACCGGTTTCGAGGCGGCTGCTGGCCAGCATGCGCTCCACTGCCTGCCGGAGGCCTGCCTCGCTGTGCAGCGCCCCGCTCGCCGCGGCCTCGAGAAGCGCGTTGTCCGGCGGGCCATTCCAGAGGAAGAAGCTGAGCCGCGAGGCCAGCGCATAGCCGTCGAGGCGCTGCCCGCCCGGCCGCGCCGGGTCCGGCTCGCTGCGATCCGCGATGAACAGAAACTCCGGGCTGATGAGCAGGGCCTCGAGGGCGAGGGCGAGTCCCGTGTAGAACTCGCCGGTCTCCTCCGCCGCGCGACCGGCACCGGCCACCAGCGCCGCGAGCCGCTCGTCCGCCAGGGGCCGGCGCTGCAGCAGCCGCCCCGCCTCGCGAAGGAACACTTCGGCGCAGGCCGCATCGGCGGCGCCCGCATCCGCCGGGCGGCAGGGCAGGAGGAAACCGCGGTGCATCTCGTCCACGACCTTCGCGGCGATGGCGGCCGCGGAACGCTGGATCTGCGACAGCTGGTCCGAGGTCAGGCCGACGGCCGCGGCACCGTTCGCGCGCAGCCCCGCCGTGCGCGACAGCGGTGGCATCGGCGAGAGCACGCTGTCGGCGATATCCGCGCCGAACACCGCGGCGATGCTGTTCCGGTACTGCTCGGCGGTCAGCAACCGCGCGCGCTGCGCCGAGCCGCCATCCGGTAGCGCGGCGTCGCCGCCGTCGCTGCAGCCGGCGAGCAGTGCCAGCGCGCCGAGCAGCCCCAGCAGCACGGCGTGGAACCGGCGACCAGCACGACCGCCCCGCCCTGCCCTTTCCGCACCGGGCATCACCGCCATCATCAGCCTCCTGTATTCGACCGGCGCTGCCGCTCGACCTGCGCCGGGGAGACAACGCCGGCTGCATTGTCCCACGCATTGCGGATGTAGGTCGCCACCGCCGCCACCTCCTCGTCGTTGAGCAGGTAGCGATAGGCTTTCATGGGCTTGAGCCACTGCCGGTCGGGATCCGCACCGGCCACCTCCGGCCCGTGCAGCACGACGTTGATCAACGACGCGGGGTTCTCCGCCTGTACCACCAGGCTGCCGCGGTTCAGGCGCGGCGCCATCTCCGGGTCGCCCTCGCCGGAGGGCAGGTGGCAGGTGCCGCAGTGCAGGTTATAGAGGGAGCGGCCACGACCCATGAGTTCCTCGCCGGGCGCGTCCGCTGCCGCGCCGCCGCCCGCCGCGGGCAGCGCTTTCAGGTAGGTCGCCATGGCGTCGATATCTGCCGGGTCGAGGTAGCGGGTGCTGTTCATGATGACCTCGTTCATCGGGCCGAAAGCCTCGAGGAACGCGTTGCGCCCGGTGGCGAGGTAGGCGACCAGGTCCTCGTGGTTCCAGAGCGCGAGGCCCGTGGGGTGCCCGGTCAGGTTGGGCGCGAACCAGGGCCGGAAGTCGCCGCCCGGCACCCGGTCGAGGTATTCGCCACCGGCGTGGCGCAGTTCAGCCTCTTCGGCGCCGAGCCGGTTGCGCGGCGAGTGACAGGCGCTGCAGTGGCCCAGGGCCTCGACCAGGTAGGCGCCGCGGTTCCATGCGTCGGATCGGTCCGGGTCGGGTTGGAGGGGACCCGGCTCGTGGTAGAGCAGCTTCCAGGCAGCGAGCAGCGGCCGCTGGTCGAAGGGAAAGGCGAGCGCATTCTCCGGCGGCGTGCTCGCAACCGGCGGCACCGCACGCAGGTAGGCCCAGATCGCCGCCAGGTCATCGTCGGTGAGCCGCGTATAGGCCGTGTACGGGAAGGCCGGGTACAGGTGTTCGCCATCCGGTCGCACACCGTGGCGCATGGCGGCACGGAAGTCGGCCTCGCTCCAGTCGCCAATGCCCGTTGCCGGGTCCGGCGTGATGTTGGTGGAGTACAGCGTGCCGAAGGGGGTTTCGAAGGCGACCCCGCCGGCCATGAAGGCACCGGCCGCGGCCGTGTGGCAGCTCGCGCAGTTCCCCGCCGTCACCAGGTAGCGCCCCCGCCCCACGGG
>CAJWWA010000263.1 GCA_913048495.1 uncultured Halieaceae bacterium | reverse complement strand
AGCCCGATGCCGACAATCGCCGGCTGGCAGGCGAGGCCCCGTTTGCCGAAGGCGATCATGCCGTCGAGAAAGAAGCGCTTGATGCCGTCGATACCGTCGCCTGGAAAGAGCATACGGTAATCCGTCCCGAACAAACCGCCCTTGTGGACGCTGGTGACGTCGATCCAGTCGGCATCTGGCTCGAACGAGTATTCGATCTCGGGTGCATTGATGCCGACATTGTTGTTGTTGTCCTGGCGGGACAGAGGGTGCACACGATTGGGGCGGAGCGGAATAGCATGAGTTGCGTCTGCCGTCGCCCGGCGCAATGCGCGTTCGAGTGCAATGGGTCCACCCTCGATCTGCGCCTCGTTGCCGATCTTGACGAAATAGCGGGGAACCCCCGTGTCGGCGCACATTGCCCTGCGGTCTGTCTCGGCGGCCTCCCAATTGTCCAGCATCGACATCAGGACGAACCGCGAAAGTTCCTCCTGTTCTTCCTCCAGCATGCCCCGGAGCCCCTCACGGTAGTCCTCCGGAATGTCGATCGCAGCGCGCGACATGATCTCCATGCCGGCGCCGTAGAAGGTCTGCTCGTCGATCATCTCTTGCTCCGTTGAACAGTCACTCTGCCGCCTCCTCCCTGATGAGCGTCTCACCCGGCTTAACACGCGTGAATTGCACGGGAAGTTCGCCGGTATCGATCACGCCGCCGGACAGCCGGACAACGGTATTGCGGGAATTTTCTAGGTCGCGGGTCTCGGGAAAGTCGCTGCGGTAATGGGCGCCACGCGAATCTTTCCTTGCTGTTGCGGCCCCGGCGATGGCCTGGCCGCTGCCGCGCCTCGCTGAGCTGCGGCCCCGGGGCCGCTTGAAGGTGCTCTGCTGAGCGGGGCTCGCGGCGCTATCGGCTAGTCCAGCGTCGCCAGGAACGCGTTCGACTCAGCGATCGCGGTGTTCATCTCCGCGACCAGCCGGTCCACGTCCGCGCGGATCGATCCGAGCTCACCCTGGAGCGCGCCGATCGCACTCGCGTTGAGGTTGTGCTTCAGGTAGAGCACGTTGTCCCGCAGGGCATCGAGCACCGGGTCCATGCGGGTCTCGGCGCGGCGCATCGCGGCGATGAGCTGCTCGTAGCGCCGGCGCGTGTCGCGCAGCTTGGCCTCGCTGTCGCGGCGCAGGCTGGCGCTCGAGTACTGCGCCAGCTCGTCCTCCCACTCGTCGAACAGGTCGCCGGCCACGTCCTCGATGGCATCGATGCGCCCGCGCACCCGCTCCGCCGCCGCCTCGCTGGCCTCGTACTCGTCGTTGAGGTTCTCGTAGACGTCCTGCAGCTCACCGCCGTCGAAATCGACCAGCGCGCTGTAGCGCTCGAGCGCCGTGGTGAATTGCTCCTGGGCATCCTCCTGCGCATCGCGGGCGTCCTCGACCCGGTCCACGAGGATGTCGCGCTTCTCGAGCCCGACTTTCTCCATGGCGGCGTAGTAGGTGGATTCGCAGCCGCCGAGCCACAGGAGCAGCGGCAGCAGGAGCGTGGTCAATGTGCGCACGGATCGATCCTCCCTGGTTCAACAAGCGCCCGGGGAATTAGAGCACAAATTCAGCCGGAAGGTGCCTCGGCCCGGTCAGGGCGACTGCACCGGGAAAACGGCCCCGCCCGCCTGCAGCAGGGCGACCAGCTCGTCGATCGGCACGGGCCGGCACAGGTAGAAGCCCTGCGCCTCGGCACAGCGGCACTCCCGGAGCCGCTCCAGCTGCTCGACGGTCTCGATACCCTCGGCGAGGACCCGCAGGTTGAAGGTGTCGGCGAGCCGGGTGATGGACTTTACGATGGCGAGGGAGCGCTCGTCGGTGTTCACGGTGGCGGTGAAGGAGCCGTCGATCTTGAGCTCCTGCACGGGCAGGTCCTTGAGGGCCGCGAGGCTCGAGTAGCCGGTGCCGAAATCGTCGAGGGCAAAGTCGACGCCGCATTGTCCGAGTTCGCGGATCCGCCGGATGGACGCCTCGAGGTTCCGGAGGGCGGCGTACTCGGTGATCTCGATCTGCGGCTTGATGGGCCAGTGGGCCATCGGCGCCATCTGCTCGCGAAGCCACGGCACGAAGTCGCCCCGGGAGAACTCGTCCGGGGTCAGGTTGATGGACACGCGCGGCAGGGTGCCGTCGTTCAGCCCCGCGCGCTCTAGGTCCTCGATCACGCGGCTGATCACCAGCTCCGAGAGCGCCCGCGACAGGTCGAACTGCTCTGCAAGGGGGACGAACTCGGAGGGCGGTATGGGGTTGCCCTGCGGGTCGTTCCAGCGCACGAGGACCTCGCAGCCGGACAGCCGGTTGTCCGCGAGGCGGACCTGGGGCTGGTAGTGCACGTAGAGCGCGCGTTCCCGCAGTGCTTCGCGCAGGGCGAGCAGCAGGTCCTGCCGCTGCCGGTCGGCGCGGGTCAGGCGGTCGTCGTAGAAGTTCAGGTGGTCCGGCCCGCGGCTGCGCGCCGCGCGCAGGGCGCTGGTCGCAGCGGCGAGAAGCGAGTGCGCGTCGTGTCCGTCGCGCGGATAGAGGGCGGCACCGCCGCAGGCGGTCGCCCGCTGACCGAGGGCAAGCAATGGCTCGAGGAACTGTCGCCGCGCATTCAGCGCTAGCTCCAGCGGCTTCTCCCGCTCGACCGCTTCGGTCAGGGGCAGGGCGAGGGCGACCTCGTCGGTGCCCAGGCGGGACAGCAGGTTGTCTGCCGTGAAACTCGCGCGCAGGTGGGCGCCGATTTCCTCGAGGGCCTGCTCGGCGTCGCCTTTCCCCAGCTTGCGGGCGATGACGCTGAAGGCATCGATGTTCAGGATGAGCACGAGCATCTCACCCTCGCCGCCGTCGCGCTCGATGGCGTCGTCGAGGTACTCGAGGAAAAGCTTCCGGTGCAGGAGGCCAGTCTGCGCGTCCAGCTCGCGCAGCCGCTGGATCTGCCGCAGGTGCGAGTAGCTGAGGGCAAACAGCATGAGCGTGGTGATGGTGACGAAGAACCAGCCCTTTGCGGTCTGCAGGCGGCCGAGCCGGTCGACATCGCCGCCGACGGCGAGAAGCAGCGCAGTGTCAGAGACGAAAATCCACAGGATACCGAGGACGAGGTAGGGTGCCACGATGCGCGTGGCGGCAATGATCGCCTTGTTCAAACCGCCACCCCGGCTGCCCCGGCACACCTGCTACCCAGTGTAGACAAGGTCACGGGGCCTGTCGTGGTCCGGGCCTCAGGGCTTGAACAGCGCCGCGTTGATGATGGACCAGAGGTGCAGCAGCACGGCGGGGATCCAGAACACAAACAGGACGACGGAGGCGCCGAGGGCGTAGCAGGCCGATGTCGACAGGAAGAAAAGAAGCGCGGCCAGCACCCGCCCCTGCACGAGCTGCCCCAGCCCGGGGATGAAGAAACTGCAGATCGCCGCGAGCACATTGCCGCCGGAACCCTGTCCCGCCATGGTCTCATTCACTCCGTGTCGTGTTGTGGGGATCACTTCCGCGCTACCCGATAAGGGGAAGCTAAGCGATCGGGTAGGGCGCTGGCAAGCCGAGGGTGTCCCACGGCCGGCCTTCGGTTACCCTTGACGGGCGCTGGCGTGCGGCGCGGCCGTGCACCCCCGGAGCCCGCGCCACAGGACCAACGGCAACCACGGAGAAAGCTGCCATGAGCCTCAAGGACAAGACGCTTTTCATCAGCGGCGCCAGCCGCGGTATCGGCCTTGCCATCGCCTGCCGGGCGGCCGCCGACGGCGCCAACGTGGTGATCGCGGCGAAGACCACCGAGCCGCACCCGAAGCTGCCGGGCACGATCTACACCGCCGCCGAGGACATCGAGGCGGCCGGCGGCCAGGCCCTGCCCGTGGTCTGCGACATCCGCTTCGAGGACCAGGTGGAGGCGGCCGTGACCCAGGCCGTCGCGCGCTTCGGCGGCATCGACATCTGCATCAACAACGCCAGCGCCATCAGCCCCACGCCGACGCTCGAAACCGAGATGAAGCGTTACGACCTCATGCACAGCATCAACACCCGCGGCACCTTCCTGGTCTCCCGGCAGTGCATCCCGCACCTGAAGGCCGCGGCCAACCCGCACATCCTCAACCTGGCGCCGCCGCTGGACATGGACCCGAAGTGGTTTGCCCCGCACCTCGCCTACACCATGGCGAAGATGGGCATGAGCCTGTGCACGCTGGGCATGGCGCGGGAGTTTGCCGGCGACGGCATCGCGGTGAATTCGCTCTGGCCGCTGACGGCGATCGACACGGCGGCCGTGCGCAACGTGCTCGGTGGCGCGGAAACGGTGTCCGGCAGCCGCACGCCGGCGATCATGGCCGACGCCGCCTACGCGATCTTCAACCGGCCGTCGCGGGAGTGCAGCGGGAACTTCTTCATCGACGAGGTGCTGCTGCGGGAAGAGGGCGTGACGGATTTTGCGCCCTACGCGGTGGACGCCGACGCCGACCTGTTCCGGGATTTCTTCGTCCCCGACGCGGTGGCGGAGGCCCTGCCGACGAAGACGGTCGCGATGTACTGAGGGCGCTGCCCGCCGCGTCGGTCTTGTTGACGCGCGCCTAGTGCACGGCCTCGGTGGCAGCCTCGGCCGGCGCCTCGAAGGCGAAGACGCGCGCCCAGTCCCTGGCCATGTCGACCACGGTCCAGCCCAGGGCCGGGGCCCGCTCCAGGCCCTCGTCGAGCCTGCCGACGTGGGACTCGCGGTCATAGGCCCACTCGCGCTCGGCGTCCGTGTGGTGTAGGAGCAGGCCGAAGCGCGGGCCCTCGCCGCCGGTGGTCCAGGTCAGCATCTCCAGGTCGCCGTCGGAGTTGCCGGAGGCAAAGATCGGCCGCCGGCCGATCACCTGCTGGATGCCGACCGGCTTGCCGGGG
>CAJWWA010000262.1 GCA_913048495.1 uncultured Halieaceae bacterium | reverse complement strand
TTATCCGCGCCATGGTCGAATGCCTCCGCCCGGAACCCGGCAAGACCATTGCCGACCCGGCCTGCGGGACCGGCGGCTTCTTTCTCGCTGCGCATGACTTCCTGACCGACCCGGAAAACCACGCCCTCGACAAGGAGCAAAAAGCGTTCCTGAAGCACCAGACCTTCTTCGGCAATGAGATCGTGGCCGGAACGCGGCGCCTCTGCCTGATGAACATGTTCCTGCACGGCATCGGCGAGATGACCGGCGATACGCTGATCTCACCCGCCGACGCCCTGATTTCGCCGCCTGCCGAGACCTTCGACTACGTGCTGGCAAACCCGCCTTTCGGCAAGAAAAGCTCCATGAGCTTCACCAATGCGGAGGGTGAGCAGGAGACGGATGAGCTGACCTACAATCGCCAGGATTTCTGGGCGACCACATCGAACAAGCAGCTGAACTTCGTCCAGCATATCCGCACCATGCTGAAGACAACCGGTCGGGCCGCGGTGGTCGTCCCCGATAATGTGCTGTTCGAGGGCGGTGCGGGAGAAACGATCCGGCGCAAACTGCTGCAGACGACCGACCTGCACACCATTCTTCGCCTGCCCACGGGCATCTTCTATGCGCAGGGGGTGAAGGCGAATGTGATCTTCTTCGACAACCGCGCCGCCAGCCCCGAGGCGCAGACGGCCAGGGTCTGGTACTACGATTACCGCACCAACGTGCATCACACCCTGAAGCAGAAGCCGTTGACCTATGCCCATCTCGAGGACTTCGTCATCTGCTATAACCCGGACAACCGGCACGAACGCAGCCCGACGTGGAGCGAGGAAAACCCGGACGGCCGCTGGCGTGCCTTTGACCGGGAGGACCTGCTCGCCCGCGACAAGGCGAGCCTCGATCTTTTCTGGCTGCGCGACGCGTCCATGACTGATCTCGCAAACCTGCCGGAGCCCGAGGTGCTGGCGGAAGAGATCATGGAGAACCTGCGCTCCGCCCTCGCGAGCTTTGAAGCCGTGAGCGAGGCTTAGGACTCCGGTGCTGCTGCTGTGATGACCAACCCAGAGCTACGCTGAAGTTCGACGCTTGCCGCCCTTACCGCGGGCAACCTGGATTGCGGCGTTGACCAGGAATCGCGAGCGCGGGATATCGTGCGCTCGAGCATAGGCGTCGATCTCCCGCAGCGCGTTGGCCGGCACACTGATATTGATCCGCTGCATCCGCGTGTCGAGCTTCGAAAGATCGATGTCGATCATCACCCATGTTCCGCCTTCGTATTCGCCCTTGCGCTCCAGTGCGACCATCTCAGCAAGCCCGGAAGGCGTGGGGATGTCCATGTCCTCGCCATCGCAGTACAGCTCGACGGCTTCCTGCACATTCGCGGGGAGGTCATCCCAATCATCAGCCGCGGAGAAGCAACCGGGAAAATCGGGAATCGTGGCCCCATGCGCGGAGCCATCGTCGCCGAGGTGCACATAAACGGGGTAGAGCATGTCTGTCCTCCTCTAGCGTGGCGGCCAGTCCCAGCCAGCCTGCCGGTAAATGTTGCGCAGCGTGCCGATCGGCAGGTCCTTGCGCGGATGCGGGATCACCACATGCCCCGGTAGGTCGGGGTGCTTGAACTTCTCGTGATCACCCTTGCCACCCACGCGGACCCAGCCCTCGGCTCTGAGCTTCTTGATAAGCTGCGCGCTCTTCACGGCATAAAAATACACAATAATACACACTAAAACAAGGCGCGGGAGACCAATCAGGGAACCATCGAAGCCACCCTCGCCAAAGCCGGCGCTCGCTGCGGCGAGCTCAGTCCCCCGTCGGCGGCTGCGGCGTGGTCAGCGTATCGAGGAACAGCGCAAAGGCGCTTTCGGCGTCCGTCTCCAGGCACACGGTGGCCGGCGTCCGGCCGCTGTCGGGCGCGGGCATCATCACGCCGGCAGTGGCCGCATCGAGGTGGCGGCGCGGCGAGCCGTCCGCCGCGCGCCCGGGCATGGAGAGGTCAGAGCCGGGGAGCCAGGGCTTGTCGGTGGGGGCCGCCGCGACGGTCAGCGGCATCGTCTCGCCGCGACAGAACCGCGCCGGGTCGACCACCGTCATCGCGGCGAGCACGTCCCAGTAGTAGTACTCCCCGGACTCAATGAACCAGTCGTTGGCGTCGAGCACCCGGTCCCACCAGGCCGCGGCCGGGTTGTCGGCGCGGGCCTTGAGTGCCGCGGCGACGGCCGGCGTCACGCGCACGTCGTTGGTCACGTCGAGGCCCACCACCTCCACGGCGAGCGGGCCGGCGAAGACCCGGTCCGCCGCCACCGGGTCCACGTACAGGTTCCACTCCGCACGCTCGTTGGGGTGGCCGTCCGTGAAGCCCGGCACGATGATGTTGCCCGCCTCCCGCAGGTTGCCGCCCATGACCACCAGCCGGTCGACCTGCGCCGCATCCTCCGGGTAGCGCTCCAGCCACTGGGCGATGTTCGTCAGCGGCCCCGTGGCCAGCAGCGTCACCGGCCGGTCGCTGTCGGCGATCGCCGCGTGGATGAGGTCCACCGCGTGCCCGGCCCAGGGGGCGCGCCCGCTCGGCGGCACCGCGACGCCCGACAGCTTGTCCATGTCTTCCTGCCAGGGCTCGGGGAACACGAAGTAGCCGTCCAGCGGCACCGGGTCGCCACAGGCCGCGGGGATCGCGGCCTCTGCCGCGGCGAGGTCCGCCAGGGCCAGAGCATTGGCCACCCCGGGTTCGCAGTGCGCCTCGCCGCTGCCGGCGACGGTAATGGCGCGCAGGTCCACGGCCGGATGGCGGGCGAGGAAGAGCAGCGCCGCCCAGTCATCGATGGCCATGTCCGTATCGAAAACCACCGGCGTCGGCCGCGGCGGCGCCGCCTCGAAGCGCTCCCAGTCTGCGAGCAGGGCCTCGAGGGCAGCGCTGCCGACGCGCCAGGCGGCCTCCAGCGCGGGCCGGCCCTCGTCCGGGTAGGGCGCGGTGGTGCTCCAGGCCGCCGTCTTGCCCGGCGGCGGCTGCGTGAAGTTGCTCGCCGTGCGCAGCACCAGCACGCGGTCCGGATCCACCAGCCCCTCGCGGGCGAGGCGGTGCAGCGCCGTCAGCGTACCGCTGTCCTCCATATTGGAGGTCATGAATTCCATCCGGCTGCCCGCGTAGAGCGGCACCCAGTCGTTAGCCCAGCGGTTCAGGTGCTCGCCGTGCCAGTAGGTGCTCGCCGAGAGCGTCTCGCCCACGGTGACGAAGGGCGGGCGCTGCGCGTTCGGGAAGCCTTCATAGGCGGCGCGGAAGGCCTTCAAGGCCGGCGTGTCGGGCAGCGCCACGTCGCGGGTCGTGCGGAACGCCCAGTCGGCAAGCGCCGGGTTCAGGGCGAAGCTGATCGTGTCCAGGGTCCAGCCCGTGGACACGTCCTGCGGCCCCTGCGCCGGCTCGTCGGCGCCGAGGGGGATGAAGCCATAGGGCCAGTGGTCCGGGATCTCCCGGGCGTCGATCTCGTAGACGAGGTCCCCGTCGACCACGGCGCGGGCCCAGGCGGCGGACCCCAGGGACAGGTCCTCCGGGTCGGCGCCGGCGATGCCCGCCACCAGCCAGTAGGCGCGCGACAGGTCGAAGCGCTCATCCAGGCCGAGCGCCATGATGGACGCGGTGGCGTTGGGAATGCCGCCGCCGACGCAGATGAGCAGCACCCCCTCCTCCGTCAAGAAGAGCGGGTACTCGCCGAGAGGAAAAGGGTAGGTCCCGGCGATGTCGGCGCGCTCGACCCAGTATTGCAGCTCCCCGGGCCGGTCGCCGGTTGGCTCGCCGTACTCGAACATGGTGACGACGACGGCGCGCACGGGCACCGCCTCGGCCAGGGCCGCGGGCACGAGGGCGCCGGCGAGCAGCGCACAGCACAGGGTCAGGATGCAGCGCATCGGGGGTTCTCCTCTCGTTCCCGGGCCGCGAGGGCCCGCAGGGTCAGTTCCAGGGCAGCGAGCGCCGCGGCGACATCGTCTTCCGTCACCGCTTCCGCCGGGTGGTGGCTGATGCCCTCGGCGCAGCGCACGAAGAGCATGCCCACATCGGTGATCTCAGCGAGGCTCATCGCATCGTGGCCGGCGCCGGACACGATGGACACGGGGTTGAGCCTGAGATCGAGCACCGCACTCTCGAGCAGCCGCTGCAGCCAGCTGGCGCACTCGACGGCCGAGGCCCGGTGCGTTTCCTCCCAGGCCACGCGCATGCCGCGGGTTCCGGTGAGCCGGGCCACCTCTTCCTTCAAGGCCTCCACGGCGAGATCGCGGGTGCGGTCCCGGCCGGCGCGGATATCCACGCTGAACTCGCAGTCCCCGGGGATCACGTTCGGCGCCCCGGGGTAGCACTGCAGCTGACCCACGGTGGCGACAATCTCGAAGCGCTCGGCGATGCGCTCGACCAGGTGCACGGCACCGGCGGCGGCGACCAGGGCATCCTGGCGCATGTTCATGGGCACGGTGCCGGCGTGCCCGGCGCGGCCGCTGACGCGGACCCGGAAGCGCCGCGCACCGGCGATGCTGGGCACCACACCGAGGGGCTGGTGGTTTTCCTCCAGCACCGGCCCCTGCTCGATGTGCACCTCCAGGTAGCCGACGAGGTCCTCGCCGGCGCGGCTCGCCTCGCCGATCGCGGCCGGGTCGCAACCGAAAGCACGGAGCGCCTCACCCAGGGTCGTGCCGTCCCGGTCGCGCAGGTCGAACCAGGCCGGCTCCCAGGTGCCGGCGACGGCGCGGCTGCCGAGGAGCGTCGTGCCGAAACGGGCACCCTCCTCGTCACCGAAGCCGAGGAGGTCGACGTGGAAAGGGAGGGCTTCTTCCGCCGCCCGGAAACCCGCCGCCGGCGCCGCCCGCCCACTGCCTGCCGCACGACCCCAACGATGCGCT
>CAJWWA010000261.1 GCA_913048495.1 uncultured Halieaceae bacterium | reverse complement strand
ACTGCTGACCTTTCTCGGCGTATTCGGTGTACACCGCATGTATCAGGGCAAATGGATCACCGGGATCCTTTACCTGTTCACCGGTGGCTTGTTCTTTATCGGTGTGCTTTACGACTTCTGGACGCTGAACTCGCAGATATCCGAGCGCAATCTGGCGCGGAGCTGAACGAGTAGGGCAGGAAACACTTTAGAAATCTGGCAGGCATGGGCGGGTTGATGTCCAGCCTGCGCAGACCTTTCGCATCAGCCTTCGAAGCTGATGTGGCCGTCGACGATGGTGTAGCGCACCGCGCCCGGCAGGCAGTGGCCCATGAACGGGCAGTTACGACCTTTGGAATACCAGCGCTCGCCGACCAGGGTCGAACTGTGTTGATCGAACAGCACCAGGTCCGCAGGTTGGCCTGCTTGCAGGGTGCTGGACGGCAGGCGTAGTGCTGCAGCGGGCCCGCTGGTCAGGCGCGCCAGCAGGGTTGGCAGGTCGAGCAAGCCGTCATCCACCAATGTCAGCGCCAGTGGCAGCAGAATTTCGGCACTGCTGATGCCCGGTTCGGTTTCGCCGAACGGGGCCAGTTTGGCATCGGCCTCGTGTGGCTGGTGATGACTGGAAATCGCCGAGATGACGCCCGCCTTCACCGCCTCACGCAGGCCATCGCGATCCGCTGCGCTGCGCAGTGGCGGTTGCACGTGATACAGGCTGGAGAAACCGTGCAGCGCTTCATCGGTGACACCCCCAGCGATATCCACATCGGAGATCTCCGCGCCGACCGCAGGGGTAAGTCGCCGCACTGTTATCCGCTGATAATCCGTCATCGCGCTATTATGTTGGCCGCGTGCGGCTACGCCAAGTCAGTCCGTATCGCGCCAGAGCCAGCGCATGACCAGTACCGCAAGCACCGCGCCGGCGAACTGCCAGCTCGACCATTCCACCCGGTTGCCCACCGTACCCCGTCCCGGCCGGTCCGCGGCCTCGCCCCGGGCCAGGACCTGCTGGCCGGCCAGCCCGCAGGTCGCGAAGGCCAGCCACAGCCAGCCGAGAGCGCCGGCCCCCCCGGGCAGCAGACCGGTCAGGAAGCTGTAGTGAAGCAGGTAGGCGACGGCAAGCAGACCGCCCCACCAGGCGAGATAGCGACCGCCGAGCAAAGGCGCCCGGCGACCCTCCTCGGCGATGGCGCGCAGGCGCTCGAGATCGACAACGTGGTGCGTTGGGTTCATGGCGTGTCCTCCGGCAGCTATGCCACGTCAGAAACGAATGCAAAGTACTTTGATTTTCAAAGTAGCAGGGCGCGGCCGTCAGTGCAAGGGCTGTTCAGGACCGGTCCCAGCGAAGGCTGGAGGTGCCCGCCGGCACGCCGCCGGCGGCGAAGCGGCGCTCTTCGAGGACAACGGCGTGCTCACCCACGACGACCACGGTACTCGCCCGGGTCCCGTAGCGCTCACCGACGATGAACGGCGCCGCGAGCGCGGCGACTTCGGCCCCGGTCATGCCGGCGACATTGCGCTGCTCCGGCTGCGGAGGGAGAGAGCGGTCGGCGAGCGGCGCGAACAGCGCAGCGGGGAGCTCGGCATCAGCGGTGGCGGCGAGGGTTGCCGCCAGGGCCTCGCGGCTGCGCGACACCTTGAAGCGCGCTTCGTCCAGCTCGCCGTTGGCCAGCGCGTGAATCCCGGCGCCGAGCACCTGCGGCGGATGGCGGTTGGAGGTGTAGACCAGCGTCTCGCCGTCCCAGAGCAGCAGGTTGAAGCCGCGGTAGGCGTCGCCGTCGACCCGGGCCGCGTAGGCCCGGGCGCCCTCCCCGCCCTCGAGGAACCCCGGTACCAGTTCGCCGCGGGAGCGGAACGCGCCCGGCGACGGCAGCTCGCTGACATTGGTCACCGCCGCGAAGCGGCCACCGGCCGCCACCCCCAGCCAGGTCCCGCCCGCCTCGAGATCACGGCCGGCGACCACGCCCGCGGCGCCGGGCCAGCGGTGCGCCGCCGCGCTCGGCCTGGCGTGGAACTCGTCCCGGTTGGCTGCGACGACCAGCGGCAGGCCCGGACGGGCACCCACGGCGAGGAGAACGAGGCACACGGCCGCCGGACCGGGACTAGGTGCCGAGCACCCGGCGCCAGAGCGCCGCGTGGGCCTCGTCGAAGAGCCAGATGCTCACCGACAGGTCGGCGTAGGCGGGGTCGGCACAGCAGTCGCGGGCGATGGCCGCCGCTTCGGCGTGCGGGTAACCGAACACGCCACAGGAAATGGCCGGGAAGGCGATGCTCCGGCAGTCGTGCGCCAGGGCGAGGTGCAGCGAGGCGTGCCAGGCGGCGGCGAGCCTGCCCGCCGGATCCGGATCGCTGTGGTAGACCGGGCCGACCGTGTGAATCACGAAACGCGCGGGCAGGTCGCCGGCGGTGGTGATGCGAGCCTCGCCGACGGGACAGCGCTCGCCATCGACCGCCGGCAGGGCCTCGCAGGCCGCAAGGAGCGCCGGCCCCGCGGCGCGGTGAATGGCACCGTCGACCCCGCCCCCGCCGAGCAGGGTGGTGTTTGCCGCATTGACGATCGCATCGACCCGGGCCCGGGTGATATCGCCGACGACGAGGTTGAGATGCGCTGCGCCTGCCATGGTCGGACCCTAGCAGGCAGTGCGGGGACTGACCAGCCGCCGAGCCGCCCCGGCCGGCTGGGGCACTGCTCGCTGTCCGCCCGGTACAGGCCCGCCCCCGGGAGGCCCCGACCGGGTCACTCGCGCAGCCAGGTACCGGCCTCGTCCGCACGCACCCACAGCCGGGAGAGCCAGGCATGGCCGCCGCCGCTGGCCGGCGCCGTGCAGTTGACCTTGTTGCGGCCGGGCCGGAACGCCGGCAGCGTGACCTCGATCCAGGCACCGTCCCGGGCGAGCGCCAGCGGCGTTCCGTCGGCGCCGTAACAGGCCAGCCCCTGCTCGCGCCACGCACCGGGTACGGGGCGGAAACGCCAGTGCTGCGGGGACGCTTCGCCCGGCGGCAGGAAGACCCGCGGGTCGGCCTCGTCGCCCGGCTCCAGCGGCCGGGCCGCCAGCGCCGTGCGCAGCCGCTCATCGCCATCGGCACCATGATAGAGCGGGAAGCGCGGCACCCGGGTGGCACGGCTCTCAGGCCCCACGGCACCGGACTGCTGCGCCAGGCCCCACAGCCCCTCGGCCGCCAGCAGCGCCTCCGTCGCCCGGCTGTACTCGCCGTAGGGGTGGGCGTGCGCGTCGATCACGGCGTCGCCGAGCTCGGCGCGCAGCCGAGCGAGGCTGTCGAGGATTTCCCGGCGCACGCGGGACCGCCGGCCGGCATCGTCCTCGCCGTCCCGGCGCGCCTCGAGGTGACCGTGGCTGACCGAGTGCCCGCCGAAGGTCGCCAGCCCGCTGTCAGCGAGCTGGCGCAGCGCGTCCCAGTCCAGGTAGCTGCCAAAGCCCTCGTCCACCGGGCCCGTGGCCACGAACACGGTGAACGGCAGTCTGCGCTCGGCGAGGAGGGGAAAGGCGTTGGCCAGGATCGAGCGGTAGGCGTCATCGAAGGTCAGGGCCACCGCGCGCGGCGGCAGGTTCCCGGCGCGGGCGCCCGCGAGCAGCTCCGCCAGCGGCAGAACCCGGTAGTCGCCGTCCAGCAGCGCATCGAGGTGGGCCTCAAAGCGCGCCGGCGCCACGCGGGTACTCCCCGGGCCCTCCGCCGCGATACGGTGATAGAGCAGGATCACGCCGTGCGCGGCAGCGGTATCGGCTGTTGCATCACTGCTGGCGGTGGCCGGGCCGGCGGCGAGACAGAGCAGGCTCAAACCCAGCAGGCAGCGGCGAAGCGGGGAGCGGAAAGCGGCGAGCCGGCGCGCCATCAGCCGCTGGCAACCTCGTCGAGAAGATCGCGGTTCTGGCGCATCATCGCCTGCAGTTCGTCGAGGTAGACCTCGCCGCGCTCGGAGTAGCCGAGCAGGCCCGGGACCAGCGCCGGCCCGCTGAGCGGACGCTCGTTCGCCCGCAGTTCCGCCCGTTTCTCCCGGAAGGCGCGGTAGCGTTCGTGGGTGTTCAGGTTGTTCATGTAGCGCCGGATGGCCTGGTCGACGCTGCTGAACGCGGCCACTTCGTGCTGCTCGCCCGCCGACCGGTTCGACGGCACCAGCCCGCAGCCCGGTTCGTAGCACCACTGGCCGAACAGGTTGTTGCCCTCGAGCGCAAAGCGGGAGCGGCCCCAGCCGGACTCCTTGGCCGCCTGGGTCAGGGCGAGGTCGGGCGGGATGATGTCCACGCGGCGGTCGAGCGTCGCCAGCACGGTCGCCGGGTTGTCCGGGTTCCAGGGCACTTCATACTCTTCGGCGAGGCGACGCAGGCGGCGGCGCTCGAGCCAGCCGAGGCTCTCACCCGCCGCCACCCTGCCCTGCAGAGTCTCGATGTCCTCCCGCTGGGCGCGGATCCGCTGGTTCTCTTCCACCACGATCGGCTGCAGGAACCCGAAGAACGTGCGCTTCATGGTCGGCACGTCCTCCACGGCGGCCAGATCCGGAAGGTCCCCGCCGGCGCCGCAGCCCTGCAGGGCCGGCAGGCAGGCCGCCGCGAGAATGACGATACGCAGGCGGGCAGGCAAGTCAGGGAAGGGCATGGCGTTCGAGCGCCTCCAGGGTATCGGGGTCCGGGTAGCCGTCGGCGGGCAGGCCCGCGTCCAGCTGGAAGGCGCGCAGGGCGGCGCGGGTCCGGCTGCCGATAATGCCGTCCGCGGTCCCGGCATCGAGGCCGAGGGCATTCAGCGCCTCCTGGGCGCCGACGATGTCCGCCTTGCGCAGCGGCTCCGCGAGACCGGGCGGCAGGCGCAGCGGCGGCGCGCCGAGGCGCTGGAGGAGGAGGTAGCCTCGCTCGGCGCGGAGGCGGCCAAGGGCGCGCACCGCGCGGCGCTCG
>CAJWWA010000260.1 GCA_913048495.1 uncultured Halieaceae bacterium | reverse complement strand
AGCGCCGCATCACCCTGATCCTGCATGACCAGCATCCGGGCGTGGTGCTCTACCAGTTCGTCACCCGGGAAGAAGAGGTAGGCGGTGAGTTCAAGCAGGTGATGCTGGCGGACATGAGCAGCCAAACGCTGTTCGACTGGATGCAAGACTACTTCGCCTAGTCCGCGGCTAATCTGCCGCCCCGCGCGGAGGATCCGCGCGAGGAAATCGTCAAGATGTCGCGCCTGCGTCAGCGCATCGCGCAGCGTCTGAAAGAAGCACAGAATACGGCCGCGATCCTTACCACCTATAACGAGGTGGATATGACGACCCTGATGGAATTGCGCTCCGAGTACCGCGATTCCTTCGAGAAGAAACATGGTGTCCGGCTGGGCTTCCTGAGCTTCTTTGTGAAGGCGAGTATTCTGGCATTACAGGAATTGCCGGCGGTCAATGCCGAGATTTATGGCGATCAGATCGTCTACAAGAACTATTATGACATCGGTGTTGCCGTCGGTACAGAAAACGGCCTCGTGGTGCCGGTCCTCCGGGACGCGGACCAGATGAGCTTCGCCGGGGTGGAAAGCGGTATCAGGGAGCTCGGCCTCAAGGCCCGGGACGGCAATCTCACTATGGGAGAAATGATGGGCGGGACCTTCACCATCACCAATGGCGGCATTTACGGTTCGCTCCTGTCGACGCCGATCCTCAACCCGCCGCAGACGGGCATCCTCGGCATGCACAAGATCCAGGAGCGCCCCATGGCGGTTGACGGCGAAGTGGTCGTCCTGCCCATGATGTACCTGGCGCTGTCCTACGACCACCGGCTCATCGACGGCAAGACCGCCGTGCAGTTCCTGGTCGCCGTCAAGGACCTGATCGAGGACCCGGCGCGGATCCTGCTCCAGCTGTAACCGCTGCAACGCTTTGAATCACGGGAGAGAGCATGGCTGAGAAATTCGACATCGTAGTGATCGGCTCCGGCCCCGCCGGTTACGTGGCAGCGATCAAGGCCGCGCAGCTGGGGATGTCCGTGGCCTGCGTGGAGCAGTGGGTCGACGACAAGAACGGCGCGGTGCTCGGCGGAACCTGCCTCAATGTCGGCTGCATCCCGTCGAAGGCGCTCCTCGACAGCAGCCAGAAGTTCGTCGAGGCGCGCGACAGCTTCGCCCTGCACGGGATCGGCATCGGCAAGCCGAAGATCGATGTCGCGGCCATGCAGGAGAGGAAGAAAAAGATTGTCGGCCAGCTCACCGGCGGCATCGCCGGTCTGTTCAAGCACAACGGCGTGACGGTTATCCAGGGCCGCGGCAAGGTGGTCAGCGGCGCCAACGTCGAGGTGACCGACAAGGACGGCAACAGCCGGGTAGTGGAAGCGGGCGACGTCATCATCGCCGCGGGCTCCGAGCCGGTGCGCATTCCGCCGGCCCCGGTGGACGGTGAAAGCATCGTCGACTCCACTGGCGCCCTGGAGTTCAGCGAGGTACCGAAGCGTCTCGGCGTCATCGGCGCCGGTGTCATCGGGCTCGAGCTCGGCAGCGTCTGGGGCCGTCTCGGCGCCGAGGTGGTGCTGCTGGAGGCGCTCGATGACTTCCTGCCGATGATGGACGTGCAGATCGCCAGGGAAACGCAGAAGATCTTCAGGAAGCAGGGGCTCGACATCCGCCTCGGCGCCCGCGTCACCGGCACCGAACTCAAGAAAGGCAAGGTCGAGGTCACCTACGACACCGCCGAGGGCTCGCACACGGAGACCTTCGACAAGCTGATCGTCTCCGTGGGTCGCCGGCCCCGATCGGAAGAGCTCCTCGCCTCGGACTGCGGCGTAACCCTGGACGAACGCGGTTTCATCTACGTCAACGAGTTCTGCGCCACGGAGGCGCCGCACGTCTACGCCGTCGGCGACGTCGTCCGCGGCCCGATGCTCGCGCACAAGGGCTCGGAAGAGGGCGTCATGGTCGTCGAGCGCATCGCCGGCAAACCGGCCCAGCTCAACTACGACTGCATCCCCTCGGTGATCTACACGCACCCGGAAGTGGCCGCCGTGGGCAAGACGGAGCAGGAACTGAAGGCCGACGGCGTGGAATACAAGGCCGGCGTCTTCCCCTTCGCGGCCAGCGGCCGCGCGCTTGCGGCCAACGACACAGAAGGCATGGTGAAGATCCTCGCCGATGCCGAGACGGACCGCATCCTCGGCTGCCACATCGTTGGCCCGTCGGCGGCGGACCTCACCCAGCAAGTGGTCATCGCGATGGAGTTCGGCTCCAGCGCGGAAGACCTGGCGCTCATGGTTTTCGGCCACCCGACCCTGTCGGAGGCAGTGCACGAGGCGGCCCTGGCCGTCGATGGCCACGCCATCCACGTCGCGAACCGCAAGCGCAAGTAGCGCCGCCCGGGGCCACGACAACGCATAACAAGAACAACCGGGCCCAATACCCCGAGCGGCTTTCTCGCAACACAGAACGGGACACAACATGAATTTGCACGAGTACCAGGGCAAGCAGCTGTTTGCCGACTACGGCCTGCCGGTCTCCAAGGGCTACGCGGTGGATTCGCCCCGCGAAGCCGTGGAGGCGGCAGATCTCATCGGGGGTGATACCTGGGTCGTCAAGGCACAGGTCCATGCCGGCGGCCGGGGCAAGGCCGGCGGCGTAAAGCTGGTCAGGAGCAAGGACGAGATCCGCGAGTTCGCGTCGAAGTGGCTGGGCAACAACCTGGTCACCTACCAGACGGACGAGAACGGCCAGCCGGTCTCGAAGATCCTGGTCGAGGCCTGCACCGACATCGCCGACGAACTGTACCTCGGCGCCGTGGTCGACCGCTCGACGCGGCGCATCGTCTTCATGGCCTCCACCGAGGGTGGGGTCGAGATCGAGAAGGTCGCCGAGGAGACGCCGGAGAAGATCCTCAAGGTCGCCATCGACCCGTTGGTCGGCGCCCAGCCCTACCAGGGCCGCGAGCTCGCCTTCAAGCTCGGTCTTTCCGGCGACCAGGTCAAGCAGTTCGTGAAGATCTTTCTCGGCCTGGCCCGGCTGTTCGAGGACAAGGATCTCGCCCTCATCGAGATCAACCCGCTGGTGATCACGGAGCAGGGCAACCTGCACTGCCTCGACGCCAAGATCGGGGTCGACAGCAACGCCCTCTACCGCCAGGACGCGCTCAGGGAGATGCATGACCCCTCCCAGGAAGACGCGCGGGAATCGCATGCGGCGCAGTGGGAGCTGAACTACGTCGCCCTCGACGGCAACATCGGCTGCATGGTCAACGGTGCCGGTCTTGCCATGGGCACCATGGACATCGTCAAGCTCCACGGTGGTGCGCCGGCAAACTTCCTCGACGTGGGCGGCGGCGCCACCAAGGAGCGCGTCTCCGAGGCTTTCAAGATCATCCTGAGCGATGACAAGGTGAAGGCTGTCCTTATCAACATCTTCGGCGGCATCGTCCGCTGCGACCTCATCGCCGAGGGCGTCATCGGCGCCGTCGAGGAAATCGGTGTGGAAGTGCCCGTGGTCGTCCGCCTCGAGGGCAACAACGCCGAGCTCGGCCGCAAGGTCCTGGCGGAAAGCGGACTGAACATCATTGCCGCGACCAGCCTGACGGACGCGGCGCAGCAGGCGGTGAAAGCAGCGGGAGGGGAAACCTGATGAGTATCCTGATCGACAAGAACACCAAGGTCATCTGCCAGGGCTTCACCGGTTCCCAGGGTACCTTCCACTCCGAGCAGGCCATCGACTACGGCACGCAGATGGTCGGCGGCGTCACCCCGGGCAAGGGCGGCCAGGAGCACCTGGGCCTGCCCGTGTTCAACACCGTGGCCGAGGCCGTGGCGGCGACCGGTGCCGACGCCTCCGTGATCTACGTCCCCGCGCCGTTCTGCAAGGACTCGATCCTCGAGGCCGCGAACGCCGGCATCCGCTTGGTCGTTTGCATCACCGAGGGCATTCCCACCCTCGACATGCTCGAGGCCAAGGTGAAGTGCGACGAACTCGGTGTGCGGCTGGTCGGGCCCAACTGCCCGGGCGTGATTACCCCCGGCGAGTGCAAGATCGGCATCATGCCCGGCCACATTCACCAGCCGGGCAGGGTCGGCATCGTGTCGCGTTCCGGCACCCTGACCTACGAGGCGGTGAAGCAGACCACGGACGCCGGCTTCGGCCAGTCCACCTGTGTCGGCATAGGCGGCGACCCGATCCCGGGCTCGAACTTCATCGACATCCTCGCGCTCTTCGAGCAGGACCCGGCCACGGAAGCGATCGTCATGATCGGTGAGATCGGCGGTACTGCAGAAGAGGAGGCCGCGGCCTACATCAAGGCCAACGTCAGCAAGCCGGTCGTGTCCTACATCGCCGGTGTCACGGCACCGAAGGGCAAGCGCATGGGCCACGCTGGCGCCATTATCTCCGGTGGCAAGGGCACGGCGGACGAGAAGTTCGCCGCCCTCGAAGACGCGGGCGTCAAGACCGTCCGCTCCCTCGCGGATATCGGCAAGGCCCTGGGCGAGATCACCGGCTGGTAGGCCGGCTCAACCGGTTGCAGGGGCCCTTTCGGGCCCCTTTTTTTGCTCCGTGTCCCGGTCTACTCGACCGGCGCGTTGTCCCACTGAAGCCCGGCGGCGCCGATGATGCGGTTGGCGTCCTCCTGCAGCAGAAAACCGGCGGCGACGGCGTCCTCGGCGGCATCGTTGACAGCGCTGATATAGCCCTCCCGGTCCGTGTACAGGGAGGCCATGGTCGCGGCGTCGAACAGCTCGGTCGTGCCGAAGAGGAAGCAGAGCGCGGCGCCGTCGTTGCCCTCGCCGCTGAGCGAGGCGGCCGGGGCATCGACGTAGGGCGTGCGGATACCGCCGACGGCGTTGCCGAATTCATCGCGCTCGATGGCGCCGTCGTCGGTGAGCGACAGGCGGGGCGCCTCCGGCGGCGCGGCGCCGCCGCCCACCCACTCGTCGAGGGCGCGCAG
>CAJWWA010000259.1 GCA_913048495.1 uncultured Halieaceae bacterium | reverse complement strand
GGCAGCGGCTGCTGCCCCGCGGCCGCTCCAGCAGCCAGCGCTCACCACCACCGCGCACCGTCAGGGCGTGCCGGCTGATGTAGCGATCCTCGAGGCCCAGGACCGACCCGCCGCCGGCACCCTCGAAGCCGGGCTCGCCGCGACCCAACTGCAGGCACACACCGCTCTCGCGCACCGGCAGCCAGGCCCGCGCGCCGATACGATCGATGTCCGGGTGAAAGATAACGGTTAGTAGCAGGCACGCCTCGCTGCCGACCCGGGCGGGCGCTGCCGCGGGCGGCAGGGGGAGCGTGTCCTCGTCACCGGTTGTGGTCATGGGCGGCGCCCATTGGCAAGCACGTCTTCAGAAATTTAGCAAAGGTCGCCTCGCCGCGCTGTGACGGCGGTCACATTTGGCGAAACCGGTCCCGCCTAGAGCAGCAGGTAACCCAGCGAGAGGACGATGAGCCAGGCGCCGGCGCTGCGGGCCAGCAGGCGCTCGAGCGCGCCCAGTTCCACGGCGAGCTGCGTTGCCGCCGCGCCGGGCGAGGCCGCGGCGGCGCCCAGCGCGCGGCGGGCCGTGGCCGCGAGGACCGACGCGGCCGGTTCTTCACCGCTGCCCAGGGCGCGCGACGCCGCGGCGAAGTCGCCGGTGACGGCGAAAGTGAGCGCGAGCAGCCGGGCCGGCGCCCAGTCCGCGAAGAACAGGGCGCGCTGCGCCGGCGCGCTGCGCGCCGCCGCAAACTGCAGGAGCCGGTAAGCGAAGGCCGCCGCCGGCCCGGCGAGCACGAAGAAGAACACCGGTGCGTACCAGCGCTGACAGGCCTCGTAGAGCAGCGCGGCGCGCAGCTCCTCGTCCGGCGAGCGGCCACCGCCATCGCCCTCGGCCTCCAGCTGCGGCAGCCGCTCGACCGCCGTGAGCCAGGCCGCCTCGCCGTCGCCCGCCGCGCTGTGGACCCGAAGATCCGCGAGCAGGCCGTTGAAATCCCCGCGCCCCAGTGCGTAGAGGAGCAACAGCACCGCCGCGGCGAGGCCGACGAGCCCGAACAGCCAGCCCCCGACCACGGCGAGCAGCCAGAGCGCCGCCAGCGCGGGCACCAGCACCGCGACCGTCGCGGCGAGCACCGGGGACGCCCCCCGCGCCTCGAGCCAGCGCCACCAGTCCGCGAACCAGGCGTCGCGGTGCCAGGGCGCGTGCGGGCCCGCGAACTGCTGCAGGGCCAGGGCGACGATGAGGGCGAGAAAGTTCACGCGCAGGCCCCGGCGAGGAGCCCCTCGAGGCGCGCCCAGTCGAAGGCCGGCCCCGGATCCGTCTTGCGGCCCGGGGCGATGTCGCTGTGGCCGGTGATACGCGCGGGGTCGAGGCCGGGATAGGCGGCGCAGAGCGCCGGCACCAGGGCGCCCAGCGCCGCATATTGCGCGTCGCTGTAGGGGGTGTGGTCCGTGCCTTCGAGCTCGATGCCGATGCTGAAGTCGTTGCAGTTGTCGCGGCCGCACCACTCGGACACGCCGGCGTGCCAGGCGCGCCGGTCACAGCTCACGTACTGCGTCAGGCGCCCGCGCCGGTCGATAAGGAAATGCGCCGAGACGCAGAGCTCGGCGACCTCGGCAAAGTAAGGGTGCACGGACGGGTCGAGGCGATTGCAGAACAGCGCATGCACGTGGCCCCCGCCGAACTGCCCGGGCGGCAGGGAGATGTTGTGCAGCACGATCAACTCGGGGCTCGCGCCCGCCGGGCGCTCGTTGCAATTCGGCGACGGACACCAGACCGCCTCCGCGACGCGACCCCGGGTCACGGTGAAAGCCATGGCCACGGTCCTCTTTCGCCAATCATAGGCCCGGCCGCGGCGCGGGTAAACGCGCCACGCGGATACCGGAATCCCAGCTGTTCGCCGCGCCTCCCCGAGAGCCGGGTCCGGCTGCTATGCTACGCGCCCCGAAGCCGAGGGCGAGTCATGCATACCGTCACCCGCGTACCCCAGGACAGCATCGACGCCGACGTCGCCCGCGCCCTCGCGGAGGACGTGGGCGACGGTGACATCACTGCGGCACTGGTGGACGCCACCGCCACGGCGAGCGGCCAGCTGATCACCCGGGAGGACGGCGTGCTCTGCGGCCGGCCCTGGGCCGACGCCGTGTTCCGCGCCGTGGACGCGCGCTGCGAGCTGCGCTGGGACGCCGACGACGGCGACCGCATCCGGGCCGGCCAGCGCCTGTTCACCGTCACCGGCCCGGCGCGCGCCCTGCTCACCGCCGAGCGCACGGCGCTCAACTTCCTGCAGACGCTCTCCGGCACGGCCACCCGGGCCCGGCACTATGCCGACCTCGTCGCCGGCACGGACCTGAAGCTGCTGGATACCCGCAAGACCATCCCCGGCCTGCGGCTGGCGCAGAAATACGCCGTGGCCTGCGGCGGCTGCCACAATCACCGCATCGGCCTGTTCGACGCCTTCCTGATCAAGGAGAACCACATCGCCGCCTGCGGCAGCATCGCCGCGGCCGTGGACGCCGCCCGGGCGCTGGCCCCCGGCAAGCCGGTGGAGGTGGAAGTGGAGAACGCGGAAGAACTCGGCCAGGCCCTCGCGGCGAAGGCGGACCGCATCATGCTCGACAACTTCAGCCTCGCGGCGCTGCGCGAAGCCGTGGTCGCCACAGCCGGCCGCGCCGAGCTCGAGGCGTCCGGCAACGTCACCGAGGAAACGCTGCCGGCCATCGCCGCCACCGGGGTCGACTACGTCTCGATCGGCGCGCTCACCAAGGACTTCAAGGCCCTGGACCTGTCGCTGCGGCTGGACTGAAATCCTCGCGCAGAGGGTCGGCCGGGGCCGGCTGCACCCGGCGGAATCACCGTCGACGAACGCTTCATGACTGCATTTGACCAACCGTGCTGCTTGCCCTGCCCGGCGCCGGCGGACGAGACTTGAGCCACTGCCAGGTTGCGTTGTCAGAAGGGCCGGCTACCATGGGAACAGCGGTTTTCGATACCTTGCGCTTTGCGCGCGGTCTGCGCGAGGCGGGCGTTCCGGAACAGCAGGCCGACCGACAGGCGGAACTCATGGCAGAAGCATTCAGCGCCTTC
Organism: uncultured Halieaceae bacterium; assembly: GCA_913048495.1. Taxonomy (GTDB): domain Bacteria; phylum Pseudomonadota; class Gammaproteobacteria; order Pseudomonadales; family Halieaceae; genus Pseudohaliea. Next base: position 1,920 of record CAJWWA010000259.1, on the reverse strand, counting down.
GCTGACAAGCTCGTTACCAAGGATTACTTCAGCGAAGTGTTAAGTGCACGGCTGAAGGAACAGACCGCGTTCCTCGAACAGCGCATGACCGAGCGCTTCGCCGAGCAGGACGCGCGGATCGCAGCGCAGTTCGCCGCGATGGATGAGAAGTTCACGAAGCAGTTCGCCGCGATGGACGAGAAGTTCACGAAGCAGTTCGCCGCGATGGACGAGAAGTTCACGAAGCAGTTGGCCGCGCAGGACGACAAGTTCACAAAGCGCAGTGACGCGCAGGACGACAAGTTCACAAAGCGCAGTGACGCGCAGGACGACAAGTTCACGAAGCGGATTGACGCTCAGGACGCGAAGTTCATAAGTCTCCTGGCCGAGATGCAGGAGAGAACCGAAGCCCGTTTCGCCGAGCACGATTCACGCTTTGCCCGGATCGATCGGACGCTTGCGCTGCACAGCTGGATGCTGGGCCTGATCCTGCTGGTGCTGGTAGTGCCGCAGTTGAAGGCACTGTTCGCCTGAGCGCGGCCGGGCGGAGCGCGCCTACGACAGCGGTTCGGGGCTCGTGATAACGCCGTTGTTGTCGGCGTAGACGTAGTCCCCGGGGCTGATGGTCACGCCGCCGATGGTCACCGGCACGTCCAGCTGCCCCTCGCCGCGCTTGTCCGTCTTGCGCGGGCAGCAGCCCAGGGCCTTCACGCCGAGGGGCGTCGCCGCCAGCTCGTCGACATCGCGAACGGCGCCGCAGATAACCAGCCCGGCCCAGCCGTTCTTCGCCGCGTCGGCGGCGAGCATGTCGCCGAGCAGCGCCCGGCGCAGGGAGCCGCCGCCGTCGACGACGATCACCCGGCCCTCGCCGGGCTCCTGCACCAGGGACTTCACCAGCGAGTTGTCCTCGTGGCACTTGACGGTCACCGCCTGCCCGCCGAAGGCGGCGATGCCGCCGTAGTTCTGCCACTGCAGCTCCAGAGCGCGGGCGCCGGCGTGGTCGTCGGTCAGGTCCGGGGTGCTGATGCGGGTCTCGCTCATGCCAGCCACTCCTCTGCGTAGGCTTCCAGCGCGCTGGCCTCGCCGGCGATGATCGCGCCGTGGGCGCGCGTGCGCGGCAGCAGCGCCTCGGCGTAGAAGTTCGCGGTCGCCACCTTCTGCGCGTAGAACGGGTTGTCGCTGCCGGCGGCGAGCCGGTCCTGGGCGACCGCCGCGGCGCGGAACAGGTGCCAGGCGCCGAACAGGTAGCCGGTCTGCATCATGTAGTCGAAGGCGAGGCCGCGGGCCGCGTCCGGGCGCTCGGCGAGCAGTGCGAGGAGCCGTTCCGTGGAGGTTTCCTGGTGGGCCGCAGCGGCGGAGAGCGCACCGCCGAGGAGGCGCAGCGCAGGGTCCCCGGAGAGGGCGCGCGCCGTCTCGCGCACGGACTCGGTCAGCGCGCGCATGGTGTCGCCGCCGTCGCGGGCCAGCTTGCGGCCGACCAGGTCGGCGGCCTGGATGCCGTTGGTGCCCTCGTAGATGGAGGTGATGCGCACGTCGCGCAGATACTGCGCGGCACCGGTCTCCTCGACGTAGCCCATGCCGCCGTGCACCTGCACGCCGAGGGAGGCGATCTCCTCGCCGAGCTCCGTCATCCAGCCCTTGATGACCGGGATCATCAGGTCGATGCGCGCCTGCTGCGCGGCGCGCTCGTCGTCCGGGCCGTGGTGGGCGAGGTCCATGGTCACCGCCTCGCTGTAGGCCAGCGCGCGCATCGCCTCGTTGAAGGCGCGCATGGTCAGGAGCATGCGCTTCACGTCCGCGTGGCGGATGATCGGCACACCGCCCTGCACCCGCTCGTGGGCATAGGCCAGGGCCTTCTGGTAGGCACCCTCGGCAGCACCCAGGCCCTGTAGGCCGACCTTGAGGCGGGCCTCGTTCATCATGGTGAACATACAGGCGAGG
>CAJWWA010000258.1 GCA_913048495.1 uncultured Halieaceae bacterium | reverse complement strand
GACCGCGGAGGCGGCGTCACGGTCGCCGGGGGCGTCGCGCGGCAGCGGGCGGCCCGCCGCCGCGACGCGGGCGCCGATGCGCTCCGCGTGCACCGCACTCCAGAGCCGGTCGCTGAGGGCGGCGAGAGCCTCGTTCCGGTAATCCCCGGCCAGCAGCCAGTCGGCCAGGGCGCCCGCCACGTCCGGGAAATGCAGCCGCGGCGGCGTGGCATCGCTGTCCAGCCAGTCGCCGATGCGCCGCGCGTCGAGGCGCTCCATGCTGGCCCCGTAGCCGAGCTGGCGCAGCGCCAGCGCGTTCGAGGCTTGCTCCATCTGCCGCCCCTGGGGCTTGACCAGCAGGCGCTTGCCGAGGGCCAGGCACTCGCTGGCCAGTTCGAAACCGGCATTGCTGATCACGCCGTCACAGTCCGCGAGGTCGCGGCGGAAGCCCTCGAGGGACGTCGGTCGCAGCCGCAGGTTGCCCTCGTCGCGCTCCGGCGACCCGGGCGCGTAAACGAAGAATTCGTGGGCCAGGAAGGGGCGCAGCAGGGCCTGCACCTCCGCCGGGTCCTCGAACGGCAGGTAGACGAGAATCTTGCCGCGCCGGCGCTGCGCCGGTGCGCCGTCGAGATCGACCAGCGGCGGCAGGATCGGCGCGCCGAAGGACGACCAGTGCATGCCGACGCGCACGCTGCCCGGCGCGAACAGGCGCATCACCAGCAGGGTGCGCAGGTCGCGCTGCGCCACGGGCACGGCGTGATCGAAGGCGGGCTGGTGGCCCAGGCTGACCACCGCCTTGCCGCGCAGCCGCCCCGCCCAGGCGGTCACGGGCTCGAAGTCGCTGAGGATGACGTCGTAGCGGCCGACGTCCAGGGTACGGACGTCGCGCAGGAACCCCAGGTAGTCATTGCGAAGGACGGTCTTCAGGTAACGCACCCGGCCGTGCTCGTTGACGAAGGTGAGCCCGCGCCGCCACTGGAAGGGGCCGAAGCCCTCCATTGCAAAGAAGCCGTCGCGCGGCCGGCCGCTGAACAGGTAATCGACGGTAACCCCGCGCCGCGCAAACGCCGCGGCCATCGCACGGGCTCGGCTCAGGTGACCGTTCCCCGTGCCCTGCACACCGTAGAGAAGGCGCATGCTGCCGCTGCCGCCGCCGCTCAGGCGAGCAGCCCCGTCACCGCGAGGCCGAGGCCGGTGCCGAGGGCGGCACCGACCAGCGTGTCCGTGGGAAAGTGAACGCCCAGGTAGACCCGCGACATGCCGACGGCCATCGCCCAGCCATAGGCCGGCAGGGCGAGGGGCCCGAAGTGCAGGCACAGCAGCGTGGCAAACAGGAAGGCCGCCGAGGTGTGCCCGGAGGGAAAGCTGAACTCGTCCGAGGCGATGATGGTGCTCTGGAAGCCCGGCAGCGCCTGCGCCGGGCGCTTGCGCCGGAGCGTGTTCTTCAGCACCCAGTAGATCGCGCGCTCGGCGCTGAAGGCCAGCGCCGTGGCGAGCACGAGCCGGTCGCCCGCGTCGCTGACCATGGACAGCAGCAGCGGCAGGATCACGTAGAGGTGACCATCCGCCGTGCGCGAGACAGCCCGGGCACGCAGGGCCAGCCAGCTCTGTGACTGCCGCAGCAGGAGCAGCAGCTGGCGATCCATGACCTGGATGTCTTCAAGCATGCGCATGAGCCAAGGCTAACCACCGCGAGTGACAGCGGCGTGACGCGCAAGCGCGTTTTTATGAATTTTCCGTGACAATCGCGGCTCGCTGCGGCGGCGCCCTGTGGCGATAAAAGAGGCTGCTATGATGCGGCGTGGAACGAAACCGGGACCGGGAACAGGAGCCTGCCGTGAGCTTTCTTTATCGAAGTGCCTTCGCCATCGCCGATGACATCAGGGCCGGCCGCGCCAGCGCGCTGGACGCGGTGGAGTTCTTCCTCCAACGCATCGAGGCGCACAACGGCCAACTCAACGCCGTGGTCGCCATGGACCCGGACGCCGCGCGGGCGCGCGCCCGGGAAGCCGATGCCGCCGCCGCGCGCGGCGAGGACTGGGGGCCCCTGCACGGGGTGCCGCTGACTATCAAGGACGCCTACAGCACCTGCGAACTGCCCACCGTCGCGGGCGTACCGGAGCGGGCGGGCAAGGCGGCGGCGGAGAACGCCGTCGCCGTCCAGCGCTACCTCGACGCCGGCGCGATCCTCCTCGGCAAGACCAACGTGCCCTTCCTGAGCGCCGACCTGCAGAGCTACAACGCCGTGTACGGCACCACCAACAATCCCTGGGCGACGGACCGGACCTGCGGCGGCTCCTCCGGCGGCGCGGCGGCGGCCCTCGCCGCCGGCCTCACGCCGCTGGAGCTGGGTTCGGACATCGGCGGCTCCATCCGCACCCCCAGCCATTTCAACGGCATCTTCGGGCACAAGACCAGCCACGGGCTCATCAGCCTCATCGGCCACATCCCGCCCGCGGAGGGGCTCCTCATCGAGCCCGATCTCTCCGTCGCCGGCCCGCTCGCCACCTGCGTAGCAGACCTCGCGCAGGCGCTGGACCTGCTCCTGGGGCCCGCGGCGGCCATCGCCGGCCCCTGCGCTACCGGCCCCGTCCTGCCCGCAGCGCGCTTCCGGGAAACCGGTGAACTGCGCGTGGCCGTCTGGGCCGACGACCCCTTCTGCCGCGTGCACCCGTCGATCCGCGAGCACATCCTCGCCGCGGCGGACACGCTCGAGGCACTGGGCGCGCGGGTGGACCGGGCGGCGCGGCCGGCCTTCGACCCGCAGGCGAACCACGAGAACTACACGATGCTGATGCTGTCGATCCTCGGCGCGGATATGCCCCCGGCGTTGCGCGAACAGGCTGCGGCAGCGGTCGCCGCCGCCGCGCCCGATGACATGAGCGAGCCGCTCCTGCAGCTGCGCGGCATCGCGCTGTCGCACCGCGATTGGCTGCGCGAGAACGAGCGGCGGCAGCGCACACGCCGCGCCTGGGCCGACTTTTTCGCCGACTTCGACGTGCTGCTCTGCCCCTGCGCCCACGTCCCGGCCTTCCCCCACGACCACAGCGAGCCGATGCAGGCGCGGCAGCTGGACGTCGACGGCGCCTCGCGCCCCTACACGGAGATCCTGCGCTGGGCCGGCCTGACACTGAATGCCTACCTGCCAGCGACGGCGGTTCCCCTCGGCACCACCGACGACGGCCTGCCGGTGGGCTGCCAGGTCGCCGGGCCCTTCCTCGGCGACCGCACGACGCTGGCGGTGGCCGCCCTGCTGGAACAGCACCACCGCGCCTTCGTGCCGCCGCCCGGTTACGCGAGCTGAACGGCCGGGCCGCGGGCAGGCTTGTTTCCCGGAATGGCGCTGCATTACCATCGCTGAAGGTCCGGCCGGTTACCCGCCTGCCGGACCACACATAATCGATAACAGCACAAAGGGGTAATCCATGGCTGCGCCATTCCGCAAACTGCCGCTCGCAGCGGTCCTGTCCGTTTCTTTCACCGCGCCCTTCGCCGGCGCCCAGCAACTCGAAGAAGTGATCGTGACGGCGCAGAAGCGCGCCGAGAGCCTGCAGGACGTACCGATCTCCGTATCCGCCATCCAGGGCGAGCAGATCCAGGACGCCGGCATCCCCAACATGGCGGCACTGGCGGACTACGTGCCCAACCTGCACATCGCCGATGCGCCGGTGAACACCAACATCTACATGCGCGGCGTCGGTTCCGGTAACAACCAGGGCTTCGAACAATCCGTGGGCATGTACATCGACGGTGTCTACATGGGCCGCGGGCGGCAGTATCGCGCCGCCTTCCTCGACGTCGAGCGCGTCGAGGTGCTGCGCGGGCCGCAGGGAACGCTGTTCGGCCGCAACACGGTCGCCGGTGCGGTCAATATCACCAGCGCCTCGCCGGACATGGGCGAGGAGTTCAACGGGCAGCTCGCCGCCTCCTACGAGTCGAACGAGGGCGAACTCTACGAGGGCTACGTCAGCGGCGCGCTGACGGACACGCTCGCCGCCCGCCTGGCCTTCAAATCGCGCGAGACCGACGGCTACGCGCGCAACGCGTTCCTGGGCGAGGGCGAGGGGCAGATCGACGAGTTCACCTATCGTCTCACGCTGGCCTGGCAGCCGAGCGACAACCTCGACGTCAATTTCAAGTACAGCAACTCGGACTATGAGCGCATCGGCGCCACCACCACCGGCAAGGTCTTCCTGAACGCGGATGAGCGCAACGAACTGGTGCCGAACCGCTCCGCCTTCGCGGACACCGCCTACTCGATCATGGACATGTTCTTTCCCGAGTACGCGGACATTACCCGGCAGGAATTCACCGTCTACAAGGACAACGGCTACGGCCAGTCGCAGGCGGACGGGCTCGGTATCGGCATCAATCCGGACAGCAGCGAGAACGACATAGACAACGCGGTGCTGACGGTGAACTGGAACGTCGGCGACCACACGCTGACCTCGATTACCGGCTACTCCGAGTACCGCTACGTCGACGGCGCCGACGTCGACTGGCTGCCCCTGCAGTTCATCCACCGCGATGACGACCAGACCTTCGAACAGTGGAGCCAGGAGTTCCGCATTACCTCGCCCGGCGGCGAGTTCTTCGATTACGTCGCAGGCTTCTACTACGATACCTCCGACCTCGAGTTCGACCGGCGGGTCACCCTGGACACGAACTTCGACGGGCTGTTCCCGCAGTTCCTGTCCAACGTTCTCTCCGGCGGGGCGATCCCACCGGAGGCGCTGCCGCAGAACCTGCTCGCCGTGCAGACAAACGGCGCCTACAGCCCGAACCAGATCGCCCGCAACCACCTTTACCAGCTCGAGTCGGAATCCTGGGCGCTGTTCGGCCAGGGCACCTTCAACTTCACCGACCGGCTGCGACTCACCGTGGGCGTGCGCTATACGGAAGAGACCAAGGACGTGATCAGCCGTCAGTTCACCTCCGACAGCAATACCGGCCTGGGCACGCCCAGCGACAGCTATTTTCTCGCCCTGATCCAGGCCACGAGCTTCAACGCCTACCGCTACGACTACGACGAGGACCGGG
>CAJWWA010000257.1 GCA_913048495.1 uncultured Halieaceae bacterium | reverse complement strand
GACCGGCCCGTGGGCCGCATCACCGCGCAGGTGGACAGCCTCGAGCGCGACCCGGCCCTCGGCTATTTCGGCATGCTCGAGGCGGACCGGCCGGATGCGGTCGGCCCGCTGGTTGCGGCGGCGGCGGACTGGCTCCGCGCCGCCGGCAAGGCGCGGGTGCGCGGTCCCCTCAACCTGCACATCAACGAGGAAGTCGGTCTGCTCGTGGAGGGCTTCGACACGCCGCCGGTGGTGCTCATGGGCCACGCAAAGCCCTGGTACGACGAGGCGCTGCGCGCGGCGGGCTTCGCCGGCGTCAAGGACCTGCTCGCCTACCGCACGCGGCCGGACTTCGAGGCGCCGAAGGTGATGACGCGGCTCGCCGAGCGCGCGTCGCGCCGCATCGCCATCCGCAGCCTGCGCAAGCGGCAGCTGGCGCAGGACGCCGAGGCCATGCGCCGCATCTTCGACGATGCCTGGGCCAACAACTGGGGCTTTGCGCCGCTGGACCCGGCCGGCTGGGCCGATACCGTGAGCACGCTGGCCAGGCTGCTGCCCGAGGACTACATCCAGTTCGCCGAGGTCGACGGCGAGCCCATCGCCTTCATCGTCGCCCTGCCCAACCTGAACGAGGCGGCGCGCGATCTCGACGGCCGGCTGCTGCCCTTCGGCTGGCTCCGCTTCCTCTGGCGGCTCAAGGTCAGCGGCGTGTCCTCGGCGCGGATCCCCCTCATGGGGGTGACCCAGGCCTACCAGCACTCCCGGCTCGGGCCCACCGTGGCCTTCATGATCATCGATGCGGTGCGCCAGGCGCTGCACGGCCGCGGCGTGACGGAGGTGGAGATGGGCTGGATCCTCGAGGACAATGCCGGCATGCGCAACATCATCGAAACGATCGGCGGCGAGGCGTACAAGCGCTACCGCGTCTACGAAAAGGATCTCTAGTCCCCATGCCCTTCGACCCCGGCCAAGACCCCATGACCGCCGTCGTCCTCGCCGGCGACCGCAGCAAGAGCGATGCCCTGGTGGAGCGCTCCGGCGCCGGTGCCAAGGCCCTGCTCGATCTCGGCGGCGAACCCATGGTGCTGCGCGTGCTGCGCGCCCTCGGCGAGGCCCGGGCTATCCGCCGGGTGGTCCTCGCCGGCCCGGAGCGCGAGGCGGTGGACCGGGCGCCGGCGCTGGTGAGCTTCCTCGAGGGCGCCAGCGTGGAGTGGCAGCCGCCGCGGGTGTCACCGAGCACCAGCGCCTACGAGGTCATGCAGGACATCCCGGCGGAGGAACCGGTGCTGCTGACCACGGCTGACCACCCGCTGCTCACGGCCGAGATCGTCGATGCCTTCGCCCGGCAGAGCCTGGTCGATGACGTCGACGTCACCGTCGGCCTGGCGCCCCACGCGGTCGTCCTCGAGGGCTACCCGGGGATCCGCAAGACGGTGCTGCGCTTCAGCGACGGCGAATTCTGCGGCTGCAACCTGTTCGCCTTCCTCACCCCCGAGGGGCGGCAGATCGCCGCCTTCTGGCGCAAGATCGAGCAGCAGCGCAAGAAGCCGCTTCGGGTCATCGGCATGCTCGGCTGGTGGGCGGTCATCCGCTACCGGCTGGGGCTGCTGCCGCTCGAGGAGGCGCTCGCCAAGCTCGGCAAGCGCCTCGGCCTGCGCATCCGCGCCGTCGTGCTGCCCTATGCCAACGCGGCCATCGACGTCGACTCCATCGCCGACCTCGACCTGGTACAGACCACCATCGATCGCTAGTGCCCCGGCCGCGCGGCGCAACCGACCGCCTGACCCCTCCCCCCGGAGTAGTAGTGCCCGCGGGCGCCGCCATGCGCTAGGCTTGTGCTACACGCCGTTATTCTGCGGGAGGCCCGCCCATGACCTCGGTACCGAACACGCGCCCGGCCCTGACCCGGGCAGAGCTCGAGGCCCACTGGATGCCCTACACGGGCAACCGCCAGTTCAAGGACGATCCGCGCATGATCGTCGGCGCCGAGGGCATCTACTACATCGACGACAAGGGCCGGCGCATCATGGACGGCCTCTCCGGGCTGTGGACCTGCGGCCTGGGCCACAACCGGCCGGAGATCGCCGAGGCCGTGCACCGGCAGCTGAAGACGCTCGACTACTCGCCGGGCTTCCAGTTCGGCCAGCCACTGTCTTTCGAGCTCGCCAACGTGCTCAAGGGGCTGACGCCGCCGGGCCTCGACTACGTGTTCTTCACCAACTCGGGCTCCGAGTCGGCGGATACGTCCCTGAAGATGGCCCGCGCCTACTGGCGGGCGAAGGGGCGCCCGGAGAAGACCCGGCTCATCGGCCGCATCAAGGGCTACCACGGCGTGAACTTCGGCGGCATCTCCGTGGGCGGCATCGGCGCCAACCGCAAGATGTTCGGCCAGGCGGTCGAGGCGGACCACCTGCGGCACACGCTGCTGTCGGAGAACCGCTTCTCCCGCGGCATGCCGGAACACGGCGCTCACCTCGCGGACGAGCTCGCTGACCTCATCATGCTGCACGACGCCAGCAACATCGCCGCGGTGATCGTCGAGCCCATGGCCGGCTCCGCCGGGGTGATCCCGCCCCCGGTGGGTTACCTCGAGCGCCTGCGCGAGCTGTGCACCGCCCACGACATCCTGCTCATCTTCGACGAGGTGATCACCGGCTTCGGCCGCTGCGGCGCCATGACCGGCGCAGAGGCCTATGGCGTGGTGCCGGACATCATGAACGTCGCCAAGCAGATGACCAACGGCGCGGTGCCCATGGGCGCCGTCATCGCGAGCAAGGCCATCTACGACACCTTCATGGCGCAGGACCTGCCGGACCACGCGCTGGAGTTCGCCCACGGCTACACCTACTCCGGCCACCCGGTGGCCTGCGCGGCGGGCCTGGCCGCCCTCGACCTGCTGGTCAAGGAAGATCTGCCGGCGCGCGTGGCGTCGCTCGCGCCGGTTCTCGAGGACGCGATCCACGGCCTCAAGGGCAAGCCCGCCGTGGAGGACATCCGCAACTACGGCTTCGCCGCCGCGCTCACCCTGGCGCCGAAGAACGGCGACCCCACCCGCCGCCCCTTCGAGATCGCCATGCGCATGTGGGAGAAAGGATTCTACGTGCGCTACGGCGGCGACTGCATCGCCCTGGGGCTGCCTTTCGTGATCGAGCCGGAAGAGATCGAGCGCCTGGTCGGCGCCCTCGGAGACGCGCTGAGCGAGAACGGGTAAAGCCGAAGCGGTCCTGCTCTCAGCGGGACCGCTTCAGCGTCCGTGTTTCCTCGGCCAGCGTCGTCACGGCACCCGCCCCCGCGGCAAAGCCGCGAGTCGTAATCCCCAGTTCCCAGCCGTCCTCCACGCGCGCCACGGCGAAGCGGTGATAGGCCGCGGCCGGCCGGTCGCCGCGGCCCTCGGCGGAGGCCGAGGGCGCCGCGATCACCGGCGCCACGCCGTCCACGGTTTCCAGTTCGTGGCGCTGGTCGCGGTGGCCGTGGCCGTGCAGGACCAGCTCTGCGCCGCCGGCGGCGAGCGTGCCGGCGACGGCCGCGTGGTTCACCAGGTGCTTGCGCCGCGAGTCCACGCCGGCGAGCGGGCAGTGGTGCAGGTAGACCACCCGGAATAGCCCCCGTTCCCGGCACGCCGCGAGCAGCGCCGGCAGGCGGGCGAGTTGCGCGCCGTCGACGCGACCGCTGGCCAGCCCCGGTGCGGTCGCCACGGCGCTGTCGAGGCCGATGAAGGCGATGTCGCCGCGCACGCGCAGCGTGGGGTAGCCGGGGCCGTCGTCCCCGGCGAGGTAGTCGGCCCAGTAGCGCGCCTGGTAGTCGAGGCTGGCGGGCACCGTCGCGTCGTGGTTGCCCGGTACCAGGGCGACCCGTGACGGCGGCGCCAGCGCGGCCAGCCACCCGGCGGCCGCTTCGAACTCCCGCTCCAGGCCGATGTGGGTGAGGTCGCCGGTAATCACGATTTCCGGTGCGCCGTCGTCCGCAAAGTCGGCGACCAGCGCATCAAGCCGTTCCCGCCGGTGTTCCAGGCGCCGGCGGCGGCGCCAGGACAGGTAACCCAGGAAGCGCTTGGAGAACAACTCCCGCGGCGACACCCCGGCCAGGGAGGTCAGGTGCAGGTCCGAGAGATGAACGAAGTCCCGGGTCACGGCCGCGGCGCGTCGCTCAGTGGATGCGGCGGATGATGCCGCCCAGCGATGCCAGCTTGTCGTCGATGCCGGCGTAGCCGCGGTCCAGGTGATAGACCCGGTCGATGGTGGTCTCGCCGTCGGCGGCGAGCGCGGCGATGACCAGGCCCGCTGACGCGCGCAGGTCGGTCGCCATGACCGGCGCCCCCTGCAGCCGCTCCCGGCCCTGGACAATGGCCGTGTTGCCCTGCAGGTCGATGGCCGCGCCCATGCGCTTCAGCTCCGCCACGTGCATGAAGCGGTTTTCGAAGATGTTCTCCACTACCGTCGCGCTGCCTTCCGCCAGCGCATTCACGGCCATGAACTGGGCCTGCAGATCGGTGGGGAAGCCGGGGTAGGGCGCGGTGGAGATGTGCATGGCCCGGCAGCGGCGGCCGCCGCTGTCGAGGGTGATCCAGTCCTCGCCCCAGTCGAGCGCAAGGCCGCTGGCCTGCAGCTTGGTGAGCACGTGCTGCAGGAAAGACGGGTCCGTGTTGCGCAGCGTGACGCTGCCGCGGGTGGCGGCGGCCGCGGCGACGGCCCCATGGGCGAGGGCGGCGGGTGAAAGAGCTCGGGTTCCAGCGGCGGAGGCGGGGGTGGCTCGGGCGACATGGGCGGTGGCTTAGGGGCGGCCGTGCATCGGTAGACGTCGTCCAGCACGCCGTTGGCGTGCGTGATGGTGGTCAGCTCGCACTGGAACCCCACGCAGCACCCGAGCGATGTTGGGAGCGAGCAGTCCTCGTCGGCGGGAATGGTGCACGGCGGCGAGGGGGGCGGTTTGGGCAAGGGCGGCACTTCGGGCGACAGCGGCGGCCGCGGGGGCGGCGGGGGTGAGGGGTCCGGTGGCGGCGGCACGTGGGTCACCGTCAGCGCCGGCGGCGGCGGCTTGGGCACGGCTCCAAGCGACA
>CAJWWA010000256.1 GCA_913048495.1 uncultured Halieaceae bacterium | reverse complement strand
CGTGAACCGCTTCCTCGAGCCGGTACCCGGCGCGCGCCACGCGATCATGCTGTTGTATTACGCGGCGCAGTTCGGGCTCACGGCCCGCGCCCGGGGCTGGCCATCCGGGCGCTGACCGCCGCGGCGCCTCAGGCGCTGATCGGCACCACGCAGCGGCCGCGGATCTCCCCGGCGAGGATGCGCGGGCCCGCGGCGGGCAGCTCGTCGAAGGGGAGCTCGGTGGTGAGCGCGTCGAGACGATCGAGATCCAGGTCCTTCGCCAGCCGCTCCCAGGCGACACGGCGGCGCGTCATCGGCGCCTGTACCGAGTCCACCCCCTGCAGTCGCACATTGCGCAGGATGAACGGCATCACCGTCCCCGGCAGGTCCGGTCCCTGGGCGAGGCCGCAGGCGGCCACGGTGCCGTCATAGCGGGTCTGGGCGAGGGCGTTGGCCAGGGTCTGGCTGCCGACGCAATCGACGACGCCGGCCCAGCGCTCGCGCTGCAGCGGCTTGCCGCGCTCGGCGAGTGCCGCGCGGTCGACCACCTCGGCAGCGCCCAGCTCGCCGAGGAACGCAGCCTCCGCGCTGCGCCCGGTCGAGGCCACGACCGTGTAGCCGAGCCCCGCCAGCAGGCTGATGGCCACGGTACCCACGCCGCCGGCTGCGCCGGTGACCAGGACCTCGCCGTCACCGGGTTTGACGCCGCCATCCTCCAGTGCCAGTACGCACAGCATGGCCGTGTAGCCGGCGGTGCCGATCGCCATGGCCCGGCGGGTGCCCAGCCCCTCGGGCACCGGGACCAGCAGGCCCGGATCGAGGCGCGCGCGCTCCGTGTAGCCGCCGTTGCGCGTCTCGGACAGGCCGTAGCCGTTCACCAGCACGCGATCGCCCGCCGCGAAGGCCGGGTCCTCGCTGGCGACGACGGTGCCGGCGAGGTCGATGCCGAGGATCAGCGGGTACTCGCGCACGATGGGCGAGGCGCCGGTGATCGCCAGCCCGTCCTTGTAGTTGAGCGTCGAGTACTCCACCGCCACGGTGACGGCGCCGCTGCCCAGTTCCTCCTCTGTCAGCGCCGCGAACTCGACGCGGTGCTCCGGGTCCTTGCGCGCCACCAGCGCGCGGTAGCTGTCTGCCATGAATGTCTCCGGGGCTCGTGTTGAATCTCTGGGTTAAGCGGCGAAAAGGTTAACCCGGGTCGGCCGGCTCAGCCCAGCAGCGGGGCCTCGGCGAAGGCCAGGCCCCGGCGGTCCTTGTCGGACAGGCGCGGGGGTTCGCCGGCGGGGAGCGGCCAGTCGATGCCGACCGTGGGATCGTCCCAGGCCAGGGTGACCTCGGACTCCGGGTGGTAGCGGTCGGTGCACTTGTAGAGAAAGTCGGCGCTCTCGGAGAGCACGTAGAAACCGTGGGCAAAGCCCGGCGGCACCCAGAGCATGTGGTGATTGTGGTCGCCGAGTTCCGCGCCGACCCACTTGCCGAGGGTCGGACTGTCCCGGCGCAGGTCCACCGCGACGTCGAAGACGCGGCCGCTGGTCACGCGCACCAGTTTTCCCTGGGTGTGTTCCGTCTGGTAATGGAGGCCGCGCAGCGTGCCCCGGGTCGAGCGGCTGTGGTTGTCCTGCACGAAGCTGAGGTCGAAACCCGCGTCGCGGAAGGTGGCGGCGTTCCAGCTTTCCAGGAAGAACCCCCGGCTGTCGCCGAAGACCCGGGGCTTGAGCAGGTAGACGCCGGGGATGGCCGTCGCGTCAAAGTCCATCGAACACCGCCATGTCGCCCTGCAGCAGGCGCTGCAGGTAGAGGCCGTAGCCGCTCTTTTCCAGCGGTGCGGCCAGGGCCTCGAGCTGCGCCGCGTCGATGTAGCCCATGCGGAAGGCGATCTCCTCTGGGCAGGCGATCTTCAGGCCCTGCCGCTCCTCGACCACGCGGATGAAATTGGCGGCGTCGAGCAGCGAATTGTGCGTGCCCGTGTCGAGCCAGGCGGTGCCGCGGCCCATCACTTCCACCCGCAGGTCGCCGCGGGCCAGGTAGGCCCGGTTGACGTCGGTGATCTCGAGTTCCCCGCGGGCCGAGGGCCGGATGCCGGCGGCGATGTCGACCACGTCGTTGTCGTAGAAATAGAGGCCCGTGACCGCGTAGCTCGAGCGCGGCTGCGCCGGCTTCTCCTCGATGTCGATGGCCACGCCGGCCTCGTCGAAGGCGACCACGCCGTAGCGCTCCGGGTCCTGCACGTAGTAGGCGAAGACCGAGGCCCCGCGCTCGCGGGCGGCGGCGCTGCGCAGCGAGTCGGTGAAGCCGTGGCCGTAGAAGATGTTGTCGCCGAGGACCAGGGCCGCCGGGGCGCTGCCGATGAACTCGCGGCCGAGGATGAAGGCCTGGGCGAGGCCGTCCGGGCTTGGCTGCACGGTGTACTGGAGGCTGATGCCCCACTGGCTGCCGTCGCCGAGGAGGTCGGAGAAGGCGCGCTGGTCCCGCGGCGCGGTGATGACCAGGATGTCGCGGATGCCCGCGGCCATGAGCGTGGCCAGCGGGTAGTAGATCATGGGCTTGTCGTACACCGGCATGAGCTGCTTGCTCACCGTGCTGGTGAGCGGGTGCAGGCGGGTGCCGCTGCCGCCGGCGAGGATGATGCCCCGGTAGCTGGTCGCTCCTGTCGCCATGGCCTGCCGTTCCGTCCCTGGGGCGGCCAGTATAGCGACGGCGGCCCGGCCCTGTCGCCCCGGGCCCGTCTCACCGCCCGGCTTGCCACGGCAGCGTCGCGGCGGGTGAATTTCGCCGGCGCCATTGTTAACATTGGCAACTTTCCGGCAGGAGTACTCGCCCGCCCGATTCCCCCCTCTACCGCGTGCCCCGCGAGGCGCCGGGCGAGGTGCGCGCGCGGGGCCGGCACCGATCGGGGGACGCCGACATCGCACAGTTCGACAACAACCTGGCTCTGCTTCGCGAGGGCATTCCTGCCGCGGAACCCGTGATGCCGTCGCCTGGGGTGGCGGCCGCGCTGGACCGGCCGCTGCGCATCGCCCTCCTGGGCTACCGCAGCCAGCCCTACGGCGGTGGCCAGGGGATCTACCTCAAGTACCTGAGCAAGGCGCTGGTCGATGCCGGCCACCGGGTCGACGTGATCTCGGGACCGCCCTACCCCCACCTCGACCCGCGGGTGCCGCTGATCAAGCTGCCGAGCCTGGACCTGTTCGAGAACGGGCTCGGCTCCCTGCGGCCGCGTCACCTGGCGTCTTACACCGACATGGTGGAGTGGACCAGCAAGCTCACCGGCGGTTTCGCCGAGCCCTACACCTTCGGCCGCCGGGCGGTGAAGTACCTGCGCCGGCACCGGGGCCGCTACGATCTCGTGCACGACAACCAGAGCCTGTCCTACGGCATGCTGGCGCTGCAGCGCCTCGGCATCCCCCTGGTCAGCACCATCCACCACCCGATTACCCACGACCTGCGCCTGGCCCTCGACGCGGCGCGCAGCCCCGTGGAGCGGCTGCTCATCCGGCGCTGGCACAGCTTCCTGCACATGCAGAAGCGCGTCGCCCGCGGTCTCGACCACGTGGTGACCGTCTCCGAGTGCTCCCGGCGCGACATCGGCGCGGACTTCGGCATCGACCCGGCACGGGTCGACCTCGTCTACAACGGCATCGACACCGCCGTCTTCCGGCCGCTGCCCGATACACCGCGGCACCCGCGGCGGCTCATGGCGACCGCCTCCGCCGACGCGCCGCTCAAAGGCCTGCGCTACCTCCTCCTGGCCTATGCTGAGCTCCTTCGTGACGACCCTGGCCTCGAGCTGCTGGTCATCGGCCGGCCCCAACCCGGCGGCAAGACCGAGCAGCTGCTCGACCGGCTCGGTCTCGCCGGCCGCGTGCGCTTCGAGAGCGGGATCAGCACGGAGACCCTGGTGCAGCGCTACGCCGAGGCGACCGTCGCCGTGGTGCCCTCGCTCTACGAGGGCTTCGGCCTGCCCGCCGGGGAGGCGATGGCCTGCGGCGTCCCGGTGGTGGCGACCGATGGCGGCGCCCTGCCCGAGATTGTCGGCGACGCCGGCGTCACCGTGCCCCGGGGCGATGCCGCGGCGCTGGCCGCCGCGCTGCGCGGCCTGCTCCGCGACCCGGCCCGCCGCCAGGCCCTCGGCATCGCCGGCCGGCGCCGCATCGTCGACAACTTCAGCTGGTCTGTCTGCGCCGGCGCCATGGTCGCCTACTACCGCCGCGTGCTCGCCCGTGCAGACCGTTGATTTCAGCTTCCTGGCGCTGCCAAGTATAACGACCAGTCTGGTTGGAATATGACGTTCAGAGCTGATGGTTCTAATATTATTAGATCTCTTTTTGAAAGATGGACATTCTTAACATTTGACGATCAGACAAGCACTGGTACATATCGCTTATATGAAGATAGTATAATTAACCTTGTACAGCTTGACCAAGACTTAAATGAGCTTCCAGAAAGATATCAGCTTGTTGGTGTATTTCCGACATCTGTTGGTAACCTAAATTATGAGATTACTGGTAACGGTGATCCAATCACATTAGACGTTTCGTTTGCATATCAATATTGGAGAAAGATCTAATATAAAGCAACATTTCAAAACAATTATATCCGGTAACCTTAGGGTTATCGGATAAATATTTATATGCCAGGCACCAACAGAGGTCAAAATAGAGTATATTCTGTTAACGGCAGTACTATAAACCCTTCCACCGGCAAAGCGTGGACAAAGGAGGAATGGGAAAATCGACCTTCATACAAAGCGCGTCGGAAAAAGATCCAACAGGAGCAGCAGCGGGCCTACGATCTCTTTCAAGCAGCTGAAGAAGTTGGAGCTGTTGATCAACATTACCAAATAAATGGTAAAGAAGTTACCAAAGCCGAATATACTAGGTACATGCAAAATAGATCAAGAGAGAGACAAGAAAAAGAATTCATCTGTCTCTGAAAAAAATATTAAAATTATGAATCTTGCTGCAAAGAAAATTTCGTCATGGGTATCAACAAAATTTTCTATAGAAAAAAACATGATTCTTGATCGATTGCCGGATATTTCCGAAGATAAAAATGATTTCTCACATA
>CAJWWA010000255.1 GCA_913048495.1 uncultured Halieaceae bacterium | reverse complement strand
GAGCCGGTCATTGCCGACTTCGACGGCGACGGCCGGCGCGATTTCTTTCTCGGCGGGCATGCCTTCTCTGCCGGGCTCAGCCGGCGTTACCCGATCGCCGATCGCGTTTTCCTGTATCGCGACGGCGGCTATCAGCCTGCGCCGACCGCACTGCCGCCGGGCCAGGATCGCCATGGCTGCGCGGCGGCAGACCTGGTCGGTGATGCCTGCCTCGACCTGTTCTGCGTCGCCGGCGCGGAGCGCGGCGCGGGTGGCCACGACAACGAGCTCTGGGAGGGCGATTGTCGCGGGGGCTTCACCCCGGTCCCGGGCTTCGGTGCGGAGTACCCGACGGGGCGGAGCCGCCTCGCGCGCGCCCTCGACCTCGACGGCGATGGCGACCGGGACCTGGTCGCCAGCGTGTTCGGCGAGCGGGAGGACGCGCAGCCGAACGCGACCTCGCTCTTCCGCAACGACGGCGCCGCGGGCTTTACGCGGATCGACAGCTGCCTGTCAGCGCAGGCCGGGTCCCGCTGCCTCGCGACCCCGGACCTCGACGGCGACGGTCGCGATGACATCGTGGCCTGCGCCGCGCGCCAGGGGGTCGATGCCTACGTCGAGCTGGCGGGCGATCGCTGCCGTACCTTTCCAGTGTTCGCTGAGCCCCGGCGCTGGCAGGCGCTGGCCATGGCGCCGCTCGCCAGCGGCGAGGGTGACAGCTTCGTCGGGGCGACGACCCTGGACGAGGCGCCGACCGTGGTCGTCCTCCAGGGCCTGGGGGTCGAGCCCGGGGCCGGTGCCGTCGCTTACCGGTCAGGGTTCCGCCTAGCGCTGGGGGCCGCCTTCGCGGCGTGCCGCGTGCATTCCCTGGCCTTGGGCGACCTTACCGCCGATGGCGTTGCCGAGCTGGTGCTGACCCTGGTCGATGCCGCCGATCCCGCCGCACGCTGCCGGCCGGCCGCCGAATTGCTGCTGCTGGGGCCGACTTTCCGCCGCGCCGTGGCACTGGACAGCGGGCCGCACCGGGGTCCCACCTTTGCCGCCATTCTGAACGGCCAGGCACTGCGCTCGGGCGCGCAGCCGGGCAGTCCGGGGGTGGTAGACCTGGCGTCACTGCCCCGGGGCTGGCCTGCCGCCCGCGCGGCCATTGATCAACGCGTGCCGTCACCGTAGCCTCGACGGTCATGACCGGCGCACACATCGACGATTTCTACTACGTAACGGCGGAAGCCCTGTGCAAGCTGCATGCGGCCTTTCCCGTGCGCTATCTCCTACTTGTCGAGGACCTGACCGGTCCGATCCGCTGGGACATGACCGGTTTGCCCGACCGCAAGTCGCGCGCCTGCTTCGAAACGCTCATCTGGCTCGCGGAACACGGCCTGCTCCACTATCGCTCGGTGGAGCCGAGGGACGTCGGCATCGAGGGCGCCGTGCTCTCCCAGCAGGGCTTCGTCCTGCTCAGTGGCCGGCTGACCTGGCATCACGGCGAGACCACGAGCCGCATCGCCGCCCTGCAGCGCGCGCGGGCCGAGCGCGCCTACGGCGACCTCGCCACCATCATCGAGGACCTGCTCGGCGCCAACTGCCACTGGGCAGCGCCGCGGCAGCCGTCGCCGCTGGTGAAGGCGGCCTCGATCGACGTGAACAGCGACGACGAAACGGACGGGAGCGGCTGAAGATACTCAGGACGCGACGGGGTGCGTCTGGCGTGCGACGAATGGCCGCCCCGATGGGGGACGTGAGCCTGTGCCGACGGGATAATGGCGCGACCGGCCCCCGCGCCACCCACCCCGACCCAGGAGGATTTCCCTTGAAGGCATTACCCCGGCTCTTTTTCGTCACCCTGCTTGCCATTACCGCCACCGGCTGCGTCTTCATCGACGGCGAACATGTCGATATGGACGACTGGCGCAGCGAGCAGGACGACAACCGCGAGGCGATCAGCCAGCTCAGTATCGGCATGTCGCGGGAAGCCGTCGTCGACCGGCTCGGTACGCCCGCCGATTCCGAGGCGTTCACCCGCGACGGCGAGGAATTCCGCGTTCTCTTCTACCGCACGCGGCACCGTCACAGCGACGGCGAGACCAGCCGTGACGAGACGACGCCGGTGGTCTTCCGTAACGACGAACTCGTGGGCTGGGGGCAGCGGGTCTACGACACGGTGCGTTGACCCCGCGGGGCGGCACGACGGGCTCTCCTGTGGTAAGACTGTCCGCCCACTGAACAGCAGCCCGGGGAGTCCGAATGAAACTCGAGGGAAAGATTGCCTACGTCACCGGCGCAGCGTCCGGCATCGGGGAAGCCGTCGCGACGCGTTTCCTCGCCGAGGGCGCGGTCGTCGCCGCGATCGATCGCGACGCGGAGCGGCTCTCGGCACTGGCTGAAGCGCACGGCGCGGCGGGTGAGCGGCTGTCCACCACGGTGCTGGACGTGGTCGACGAGGAGGCTGTTGCGGCTTCTCTCGATGCGCTGGTCGCCGCGCACGGCCGGGTGGATTGCGCCGTCAACTGCGCCGGCATCCTCGGGCCGACCGGCCCGCTGCACGAGACCGACACGGCGGCCTACCGCGCGCTGATGGCGAACAACCTCGACGGTATCTTCCACTGCCTGAAGCACCAGCTGCGCTGCATGCACCCGCAGGGCCGGGGCAGTATCGTCAACATCGCCTCGGCTGCCGGCATCGTCGGCTTTCCCAGCGCGGCGGCGTATACCGCTGCCAAGCACGGTGTCGTCGGCCTGACCCGCACCTGCGCCATCGACTACGCGGAGCAGGGCATCCGCGTGAACGCCATCGCGCCCGGCGGTATCGATACGCCGCTGATCCGCGCCACGACCTGCGCGACGCCCGAGGGCCAGGCGATGATCGAGTCCATGCACCCCGTGAAGCGGCTGGGCACAGCGGAAGAAATCGCCAGTGCCGCGTTGTTCCTCGCCGGCGACGAGGCCTCCTTCATCACCGGGGCCGTCCTCGCCGTCGACGGCGGCTGGACCACCTGGTAGACCGCGCAGCCTGGACGCCCCCGTCGCGCCACTTCGCCTTACCGGAACAACGCTGAACCGGCTCACGACCAGTGTCCCGGCTGTTGCAAAACGCAACAAACTTGCACGACGCAAGCAAGACACTACACTGATGGGGAGTCATTCCGAACGCAGAGGGCAGGCTGACACCGCAGACACTGGAACAGCCCAGCGCGCGGACATCTGCTCCCGGCGCCATGACTCGTGGAAACCCAACGATAAGAGAGATAAGGAGCCACCATGAAGAACCTTGTTCGAATACCCGCCCTGCTCCTGGTCACCCTGGTGCTGGCGCCGCTCGCGGCGGCCGGGGAGGCCTACCTCACGCGGTTCGGGCCCACCAGCTACGAGCGCGGCGCGGGCGACCCCATGCCGGCATCGGCCAGTTTCAATGCCGTCGACGGTCCCGCGAGCCTGGTCCTGCAGAAGACGGGGATGGTCAGCGCGGAGATCATGGTCAACGGACGTACCATCGACGTGGGCGCGGCCGATTTCGGAGACGGCGACAGGCTGGCGCTACCGCTTCGCCTGAAAGGGCAGAACAGCATCTCCGTGACCATGCTCGGTGAGCCGGGGGGGACGCTCGGGGTGCGGGTCAACCAGTTCACCGAGTCGTCGATCGATGTCCGGGCCCTCATGTACTTCGGGATCAATACCAGCGATATCGATGCGCAGCGAGCTTTCTACAGCACCCTCGGCCTCAACGGCGAGATCTTCCCGGCGGGCCCGGAGGAATGCCGTAGCTTTGCGCGTTCCCTCGGCTTTCCCGACAACTACCGCATCTTCGTCGCGCTCACGAGCTTCAATGGTGCGCCGCCCTGGATCGATACCGTGGAGTTCAGGGACCGGTCGCTGCGGGATGATCCGCCCTACGCCGACCTAAACCACATCGGCATGGCCTACGCGACCTACGCGACTACTGACCTCGATGGCGACTACTTCTACCTGAAGGAGCAGGGCGTCGAGTTCGTGTCGCTGCCGACAACCGCGCCCAACGGCGAGCGCTTCGTCTTCCTGAAAGACCAGGACGGGACCTTCCTCAAGCTGGTGGAGGAGGACGGCGAGAAGACCGCCGGCCCCGATCTCACCCGGCTGGTGAATACCAACATGAACGTGGCTGACCTGCAGCGCTCGCGCCAGTTCTACCGGCTGCTCGGCTTTACGGAGGCGGAGACGGACAACCAGCAGGGCTCCGGCCTGTTCGCCGTCGCCCACGGCTTCAACGTCCAGGACAGTATTGCCTTCCGTGGCGTCGACGTCAGTCTGCCCGGCACCGACATGCCGCTGCCCGCCGGGGGCGACCCGGAAGCGACGCTGCAGCTTCGGGAGTGGCGGACACCGTTCAACGGCGCGCCGCCGTACTGGCCGCCGGTGAACCACTTCGGCATCGACCGGATTGCGTTCTACGTGGACGACCTGAATGCAACCGTCGACGAGATGAATCGGCTGGGCTTCGAGCAGGTGGGGCCCATTGGCGGCGGTTTCGGCGGCCCCGGGGATATCGGCATCGCGTTCTTCTACGACCCGGACGGCATCAAGGTCGAGTTCTGGGGTCCGATCAGCGAGCCGAACCCCAACGCGGAATGCTGACACGCGTCCACTGATGCGTTGAGCGCAGGGCGCCGTCCCCCGGGGCGGCATCCTGCGCGCTTCAGCCGGCTGTGCCCTGCGCGACTCGTTGCAGGAGTGCCACCATCAATTCTGCATCGGCGCCGTCGCATCCCAGCGAAAGCCGATGCCTCCGGCCTGCCAGACGCCCTGGCCGAAGGGGTTGGGGCCGCCGATATCGAGCGCCTGCGGCAAACCGTGGCCCGGCGCGAAGTGTTCGAAGGGTGCCTTGATCGTCGCCCGGTGCATGATGCGCAGCCCCTGCTCTGCGGCGGGCCGATGCGCCTCGCCGGCGGCCTTGTGCGCGACCGCGTAGTTGTCGATGAACACGCAGTCGCCCGCCTCGTACTCGTAGGGCAGGGTGTAGCCGCCGTCGATGCCATCTGCGAGGAGCGCGTTGTAGGCGCGGCAGAGCGCCGTGAGCTCGGCCTCGTCGAGCAGACGG
>CAJWWA010000254.1 GCA_913048495.1 uncultured Halieaceae bacterium | reverse complement strand
CATCGGCCGCCGCGCCGGCGAGCTGGCGCAGGAACTCCTCGAGCGGCGCCCGCGGCCCCGGCTCGCAGCCCTCGGCGAGCAGCCAGGCCCGCAGCCTCGCCGCCCCGCCCGGCCCGGCGAGCGCCGCGACCGCCACGCCGGGATCGCCGAACACGTTGTGCCAGGTCGGGGGCGCCTCGCGGGCCGGCTGCGCGAGGTTGGCGGCGCTGCGCGTTACCGTCGCCCGATAGCCGGGCCAGCGCGCGGCGACGGCCGGCAGGACCACCCGGCGCAGGTAGTTGCGGTCCGGCCCCGGGTCATCGTTGGAAGGGTCCTCGATCCAGCGTTCACCGCTGGCGGCGACGTAGTCGTGGAGCGCGCTGCGGGGCAGCGCGAGAAAGGGACGGCAGAGCAGGCCGGCGCCGAGGGGCCGCTCTGCCGGCATCCCGGCGAGGCCCCGCTCCCCGGTGCCGCGGAGCAGGCGCAGGAGCACCGTTTCCGCCTGGTCGTCCTGGTGGTGCGCGAGGAACAGGCAACCGCCCTCCCCCAGCGCGGCCTCGAACGCGGCATAGCGCGCGGCGCGGGCCTCCGCCTCGGGGCCGCTGCCGCCCGGCTCGACCTGCACGCGCACCGTCTCGAGCGGAACCGCCAGCCGCCGGCAGACGGCAGCACAGTGTGCAGTCCAGCTGTCGGCGTCGGGTTGCAGGCCGTGGTGAACGTGCACCGCCCTGAGCGGCGGTGCAGCGGGGTGCTGCGCCCGCCAGGCGGCGAGGGCCAGGAGCAGCGCGGTGGAGTCGAGGCCGCCGGAGAACCCGACGAGCCAGTGCCGGTCCTCGCGGCCGTCGAGGGCGGCGGCGAGGGCCTCGGTAACGGGGCAGCGCGGGTCCGGCACGGCGCAGCCGGCGGCGGGGTCAGTTCCCGTAGGACATCAGGCGCGCGTAGCGGGCCTCGAGCATGTCCTCGACGGGGGTCTCGCGCAGGCGCGTGACCTGCTCGACCAGGTGCCCGCGGATGCGCTCGGCCATCAGGTCGACGTTGCGGTGGGCCCCGCCCAGCGGCTCCTCGATGGTGGCGTCGACGATACCGAGTTCCTCGAGGACGCTGGAGGTGACACCCATCGCCTGGGCCGCGTCCGGGGCGTTGTCCGTGCTCTTCCAGATGATGTTGGCGCAGCCCTCCGGGGAGATCACGAAGTAGGTGGAGTACTGCAGCATGGCGAGGTGGTCGCCCACGCCGATGCCGAGCGCCCCGCCGGAGCTGCCCTCGCCGATCACCACGCAGACGACGGGCGTGCGCAGGCGCGACATGACCGCGAGGTTGGTGGCGATGGACTCGCTGATGCCACGCTCCTCCGAGTCGATCCCGGGGTAGGCTCCCGGCGTGTCGATGAGGGTGATCACCGGCAGTTCGAAGCGCTCGGCGAGTTCCATGAGGCGCAGCGCCTTGCGGTAGCCCTCGGGCTTGGGCATGCCGAAGTTGCGGTAGACCTTGTCCTTCACCGCGCGGCCCTTCTCCTGGCCGATGACCATGACCGGCAGGCCGTTCAGCCGCGCCGTACCGCCGACGATGGCCTTGTCGTCGCCGAAGCGACGGTCGCCGTGAAGCTCGTCGAAGTCGGTGAAGATGCGCGGGATGTAGTCGAGGCTGTAGGGGCGCAGCGGGTGCCGGGCCACCTTGACGATGTCCCAGGGCGAGAGGTTGGCGAAGATCTTCTCGGTGAGCTTGGTGCTCTTCTTGCGCAGGGTCTCGATCTCTTCATCGATACCGAGCTCGGCACCGCTGCCCACCTGCTCGAGCTCCTGGATCTTCACCTCGAGCTCGGCAATCGGTTGTTCGAAATCCAGGTAGTTGGGGTTCATGGCGACCCTTCCAGCGGCACGTGGGCAAGGGCGCGAGTGTACAAAAATCCGGCGGGGCCTACCACGACCCCGGGGGAGGCGGGCTCAGCCCAGCAGCGTGATCATGATCCCGGCGGCCACGGCCGAGCCGATAACGCCGGCGACGTTCGGCCCCATGGCGTGCATGAGCAGGAAATTGTGCGGGTTGGCCTCCAGGCCCACGCGGTTGCAGACGCGCGCGGCCATGGGCACCGCGGAGACCCCCGCGGCGCCGATGAGCGGGTTGATGGGCGTCTTCGACAGGCGGTTCATGAGCCGGGCGATGAGCACCCCGGCGGCGGTACCGATGGCAAAGGCGACCACGCCGAGGGCCAGGATGCCGAGGGTCTCGAGGTCGAGGAACTTGTCGGCCACCAGCTTCGAACCCACCGAGAGGCCGAGGAAGATCGTGGTGATGTTGATAAGGGCGTTCTGCGCCGCCGCCGACAGGCGCTCCACCACGCCGCATTCGCGCATGAGGTTGCCGAAACAGAACATGCCGAGCAGCGGCGCGGCCCCGGGAAGCAGCAGCGCCACGAGCACCAGCAGCAACAGCGGGAAGAGGATCTTCTCGAGCTGGCCCACGGGCCGCAGCTGCACCATCTCGATCTCGCGTTCGGCCTGCGTGGTCAGCGCGCGCATGATCGGCGGCTGGATCAGCGGCACCAGCGCCATGTAGGAATAGGCCGCAACGGCGATCGCGCCGAGCAGGTCCGGGGCGAGGATGCTCGACACGTAGATGGCCGTGGGCCCGTCGGCGCCGCCGATGATGCCGATGGCCGCCGCATCCTGCAGCGTGAAGTCGAAGACGCCGGCAGACGACAGGGCGACCGCGCCCAGCAGCGTGGCGAAGATACCGAACTGCGCCGCGGCGCCGAGGAGCAGCGTGCGCGGGTTGGCGAGCAGTGGGCCGAAGTCGGTCATCGCCCCCACGCCCATGAAGATCACCAGGGGGCCGGCGCCGCTGGCGATGGTGACCCGGTAGAACTGGTAGAGCACGCCGTGGCTGTAGCCCGCGTCCTGGGCCAGGCCCTGCAGGCTTGCCTGCAGGGCGCTGCCGGCGCCGTCGAAAGCGGTGGACACGGCCTTGAAGGAGGCCTCCGCGGGCAGACCGAGCTCCCCGGCGAGCATCGCACGCAGGCCCGCATCGCCGCCGTGGAGCGCGCTGTCGAAGGCGGACCAGGCGAGGTCGGCGCCGGGAATGTTGGCGAGGATGCCGCCGAAGCCGATGGGCACCAGCAGCAGCGGCTCGAACTCCTTGCGGATGGCGAGGTAGAGGAGCAGAAGGCCGACGCCGATCATGATCGCCGCACCGGCGTCGAGGCCGGCGAGGCCCGAGGCCGCCCAGAGGGCCGAGAGGTCTTCCACCGCTCAGCCCAGGACCAGCAGCGTATCGCCGACGTGCACCGCGTCGCCGGCGGCGACCGCCACCGACACGACGGTACCGTCGCGGGGCGCGCGCACCTCTGTCTCCATCTTCATCGCCTCGAGGGTCAGCACCACGTCCCCGGCGCTGACCGGGTCACCGGCGGCCACGGCGACCCGGACGATATTGCCGGCGAGCGGCGCCGGCAGCGGATCGCCATCACCCGCGGCCGGCGCGGCTGCGGGCGCAGTCTCCTGTGCGGGAGACGCCGCAACGGATGCCACCTCACCGCCTTCGGTGACTTCCACCACGAACGGCTGGCCGTCCACCTTCACCGTGTAAACGGCCGGGCCGCCCGGTGCCGCTGCGGCGGGGGCGGCGGGCGCCGCCGGGGCGGGCGTTTCGGCGACGGTCTCGGCATCCGGGTGCGGCTCGAAGGCGTCGGCGTTGCCCCGGTTGGCGAGAAAGCGCAGCCCCACCTGCGGGAACAGCGCATAGGTGAGCACGTCGTCGCTGCGTCGCTCACCGGGCTCGAGGCGGATACCCTGCTCTTCCGCCAGGCCCGCAAGCTCTTCCGCCAGCGCGTCCATCTCGGGCTCGAGGAGGTCGGCCGGCCGGCAGGTAATCGGCGCGTCGCCCTCCAGCACCCGCGCCTGCAGCTCGGCATTGACCGGCGCCGGGGTGGCGCCGTACTCGCCCTTGAGCACGCCGGCGGTCTCGCGGGAAATGGACTTGTAACGCTCGCCGGTGAGCACGTTGAGCACCGCCTGGGTGCCGACGATCTGCGAGGTCGGCGTGACCAGCGGGATATAGCCGAGGTCTTCGCGGACCTGGGGAATCTCCGCCAGCACCTCGTCCATGCGGTCGGCCGCGCCCTGCTCGCGGAGCTGGTTCTCCATGTTCGTCAACATGCCGCCGGGCACCTGGGCGACCAGGATGCGCGAGTCGACGCCGCGCAGCGAGCCCTCGAACTTCGCGTACTTTTTGCGCACGGTGCGGAAGTAGGCGGCGATGTCCGCGAGCTTGTCGAGGTCCAGCCCCGTGTCCCGCTCCGTGCCCTGGAGGATCGCCACCACGGACTCCGTCGGCGAGTGGCCGTAGGTCATGGACATGGAGGAGATCGCGGTGTCGATGTTGTCGATGCCCGCCTCCACGCACTTGAGCGCGGTGGCCGTGGACAGCCCGGTGGTGGCGTGGCACTGCATGTGGATGGGGATGGCGCAGGTCTCCTTGAGGCGGCGCACCAGTTCGTAGCCGGTGTAGGGCCGCAGCAGCCCGGCCATGTCCTTGATGGCGATGGAGTCGGCGCCGGCGTCCTCGATGCGCCGGGCGAGATCGAGCCAGGTGTCGAGGGTGTGCACGGGGCTCAGCGTGTAGGACAGGGTGCCCTGGGCGTGTTTGCCCACGGTTTTCACCGCCTTCAGCGCCGTTTCCAGATTGCGGAAATCGTTCATGGCGTCGAAGACGCGGAACACGTCGACGCCGTTGGTCGCGGCGCGCTCCACGAAACGCTCGACCACGTCGTCGGCGTAGTGGCGATAGCCGAGAATGTTCTGGCCGCGCAGCAGCATCTGCTGCTGCGTCTTCGGCATGGCGGCCTTCAGCTCGCGGATGCGCTCCCAGGGGTCCTCGCCGAGGTAGCGGATGCAGGCATCGAAGGTCGCCCCGCCCCAGGACTCCAGCGACCAGAAGCCGATGTCGTCGAGGGCAGCCGCGATCGGCAGCATGTCGTCCAGGCGCAGCCGCGTCGCGAACAGGGATTGATGCGCGTCGCGGAGGACGACATCGGTGATGCCGAGGGGGCGTTGGCTGGCTTCCATCAGGGACGTTCCTTGTGGCTTGGGGTGGCCTGGCTCGGGACAGCCCGGCTT
>CAJWWA010000253.1 GCA_913048495.1 uncultured Halieaceae bacterium | reverse complement strand
GGCGGGGCGACCATCGTGCCGGACATCGCGGTCGGTAACAGCTTCCAGCCGATTCCGCCGTTCATTCCCGATCTACCGGAGCAGGTCGGCGCCTATCTCGATGCCGGTGTCGACGCCGGGGCGCTCCACCTGGTCGAAATCGGCACCAACGACACGCTCATGGTGGGCATCGGTTTCCAACCGCTTGCGCCAACGGTCTCCGCGCTTCAGGAGACGCTGAGCGGCGAGTTGACGCGGCTCGTAGACGCCGGCGCACGGGAATTCCTCGTGACCACGACATTCTCCGGCAATCTCTTTCCCGAGGGGGATACGCTGAACCAGGCGATCATCGGGAGCGCGGCGGACGTCGCGGCCGCCAACCCGGAAAGCACCTTCTACCTTTTCGATGTGACCGCTGTGCTCAGGGCCATCGACGCCGATCCGGCGGCTTTCGGCGTGGACCCCGCGCTGCTGGGCACACCCTGTTTCAGCGTGCCCGGGGCGGCACCGGGCTGCGCGGGCTACCAGACCGTGGACGGGATCCACGAGGTCGCCAGCATCTTCAACCTTCTCGGCCGGGAGCTCGAGACCGCCGTGCGCGACCAGTGGGCCGCGCCGCGAAGTGCCGCGGCCTTCACCGAACAGGCGCTGCTGCTCGCCAACGACAGCCTGGAGCGGGTCCTGCGGCGACCTCTGCAGCGCGACCGGCGGTCCCTGTTTCTCGACCTGGACTACGGCGGCCTGGAACGGGAGGCGGGGAACGGCGGCCTCGGCTTCGAGGGCACGAGCAGATCGCTGCACGCCGGCATCGGCTTCAACCCGGGCCCGGGCCTGCAGTTCGCTCTGGGCGTTCGCTACGGAGAAGCAGAGCTGCAGAGCGATGCGGGGCCACCGGTCGACCTCGAGACTTCTGCCCTGGGACTGTTCGCCCTCGGGCGGGCGCGCCTGGGCGCCTGGCAACTGAGCGCCGTTATCGCCGCGAACAGTGAACGGATCGACGACTACCGGCGGCGCGTGGACGATGCGCGCACCGCCCGTGCCGATACGGACGGCGAAAGCTTCGGCGGCGGAGTGGAACTCTCCTTCCTCGGCGGCGGTGACGATGCGGTGCATCCACGCGTGGGGCTGCGCTATCTCGAGAGCCGCTTCGACGGCTATCGGGAGACCGGCGCGGCGGGGGTCACGGACCTCAACGGCGTGGTCGACGATCTCGACAACGACCTGTTTCTCTTTACCGCCGGTATCGACTGGCATCTCCGACCCGGGAACGCGGACAGCGGTGCCTCGCTGCGCTTGAGCGCAGGCTACGAGCACCTGATCGACGGCCTGTCGCAATCAGTCGGCAGCGCACTCGCTCGCGCACCCACGCTCCGGCGTGTCACCGGGGCCTCCGTGGCCAGCGATGGCTGGGGGCGCCTCGGCCTGGGCTACGAGTTTCCCCTGGGCCGCGGCAGGCTTCACGTCGCCGCCGACGGCTGGAGCGACCTCGACGGCCTGCACGGCTACGTCCTGAGCGCTGGTTACCGACTCGCCTTCTAGCGGGACCGGCGCGCGCCGTCGGCCGCACCACGGCAAATGCTATGCTCCGGTTTCCGGCGGATGACGCCGTGCGCTCAAACCCTGGAGCCCTTCTCATGACCTTTAACTATCGCGCGCGCAATTTAGTGCTCCTGTTCTGCCTGTTACCCGGGCCCGCTCTGGCCAATCCGGCGGAAGCCTTTCAGGCGCTGCTGGACGCGCACTGGACACGCGCGCAGGAGGAGCAGGTGTTCTTCCGCACGGACCCGGACGCGTTCCGCCCCGACGGTGCACTGCCCGATGTCGGCCCGGTAGGGCGCGCCCGACGCGAGGCCTTCAACCGCGACATGCTGGCGCGCCTCGAGGCGATTGATGGCGACGCGCTGCAAGGCCAGGAGCGGCTGAGCTACCGCCTGTTCCGGTATGAGCGCGAGACCGAAGCGGCCAGCTTCGCGCAGCCCGGTCACCGCTTCCCGATCACCGCCCTGTTCGGCTTCCACAGTTATTTTGCCGATGCACCGGCGAACATGGATTTCTCCTCCGTCGCCGACTACGAGCGGCTGCTCGAGAGCTTCCGCGACTATCCGCGCTACAACCGGCAGCAGATCGCCAACCTGCAGGAGGGCATCGACACCGGCTACACGCAGCACTGCGCGGCCATGGCCGGCTACGGGAAAACCATCCGTCGCTACCTCGTCGAGGACGCGGCGGACAGCGCCCTGTACGAACCGTTTACCCGCTTCCCGCAGACCGTACCGACGCGCGAGCGCACCCGCCTCGCGGCCGCGGCCCGGACTGCCCTCACCAACGATGTGCTGCCTGCCTACGCAGCTTTCCTGCGCTTCTACGAGCAGCGCTACGCCCCCGCCTGCCGTGAAACGGAGGCCATCACCAGCCTGCCGGGGGGTGACGATTACTACGCCTACCTGGCCCGCTACTTCACGACCACCGCGATGACGCCGCGGGAGATCCACGACCTTGGCCTCGCGGAGACGAAGCGGATCCGTGCAGCGATGGACGCGATCATCGAGGAAAGCGGCTTCGAGGGCGACTTCCGCGCCTACCTCGACGGGCTCCGGGACGACCCCGCCTCCTACGCCGTGAGCCGCGAAGACCTGCTGGAAAAGATCGCCCTCATCGCCAAGACCATGGACGGCATGATGCCGCGCTTCTTCGGCAGGCTGCCGCGTATGCCCTACACGATCCGCGAGGCCGAGGGACGCGGCGCCTTCTACGCCAGCGGCACGACCGACGGGCGCAATCCCGGCGTCTACTTCGTGAACGCCACCGACTACAAGGCCAAGCCCCTGTATACGCTGGAGGCGCTCACGCTGCACGAGGCGGTGCCCGGGCACCATCACCAGATGGCGCTGGCCCTGGAACTCGACCTGCCGCCCTTCCGGCGCACGCTCTACCACGCCGCCTTCGGCGAGGGCTGGGGCCTTTACGCCGAGAGCCTCGGCCGGGAGGCCGGCTTCTACACCGACCCGCGGTCGGATTTCGGCCGCCTGACCTACGAGATGTGGCGCGCGAACCGTCTGGTCGTGGACACGGGGCTGCACGCCTTCGGCTGGACGCGGCGCGAAGCGATCGACTTCATGCTGGCGAACTCGGCGCTGACGGAAGCGGAGATCACGGCCGAAGTGGACCGCTACATCACCTGGCCCGCGCAGGCACTGGCCTACAAGGTCGGCGAACTGCGCATCCAGGCGCTGCGCGCCAAGGCCGAGGCGGCGCTCGGAGAGGCCTTCGACCTGCGCGCCTTCCACGACCTGGTGGTCGGCAACGGCTCCCTGCCGATCGCGCTCCTCGAGGATCTCGTCAACGACTGGATCGCTGGCCGAGGCTAGTTTGCGTCAGCGAGACAGCAGGGGGCCGTGCCGAAACACGGCGATGTCACGGCCTCTCTGCAAGGGAACCTAGGGCGCAGCCAGCGCCGGGAGCAGGGTCACCTCGAACTCGGAGTTGCCCGCACGCAACGGCGTGATGGCCTCGTAGGCCGGATCATGCCAGAAGGCCCGTGCCGCTGCCGCGCAGGGGAACTGCGAGACCACCATGCCCCGCCCCGCGGGCGGGTCGCCCTCGAGGACCTCGAGGATCGGGCTGATCGCGAGGTAGTGACCGCCGTGCTTGTCGTAGAGGCCGCTCTGCGCCAGCGCTGATGCATAGGCAGCGAACGCCTCGCGATCGTGGATCTCACCGTAGACCAGCATGATCACCGGTTCGTCACAGGTTTCACCGGTGGCCGGGTCTGCCACCGCGGCGATCGGCAGCGAGCAGAGCATCAGCGCGAACAGGCGACACAGGGCGGGGGCCGGGTTGATCATGGTTTACCTCCTCAGGCTTGTCGGACGGCCGGTGGCCGCTGCACCGCCCCGTCGTCCGCAGCGGCGGCGACGATGGCGGCATAAAGGGTATCGGCGGCCGGTGACAGGGGCCGCTCACTGCTGGCGACGAGGCTCGCGTGCCGGGTGACCCCGGGGCTGTCGACGGGCAGCACGTGAATGCCGTAGCTCTCGCGCACGAGGCGGTTTGCCAGCAGCGCCGGCGACGTCATGATCAGCAGGTCGTTGCTGGCAAGCAGGCGCATACCGACGCGATAGGCATCCGTCCCGATGAAGCGGGTGGGCGGCGCGAGACCGCGAGCGACGAAAGCCTCGGTAATCACATCGACGTCCGAGGGCCGCGAATAGGGCACCAGCCACGGGTAGCCCTGCAGATCCGCCAGCGTGGGGCTGGCCAGTTGTGCGGCCGGGTGCGCCGCCCGGCAGGCGACGATGTCGCGCGCCGAGTAAATCACGCGGGCCTCGAAGCCCGCGGGCAGGGTCATGTTGCTGACGCCCGCCGCGAGGAAGTCGAATTCGCCGGCGTAGAGGCGGGCCATCAGCTGCTCGGAATAGCCCTGCACGAGATTGACCCGCAGATCCGGCCGTTCGGTGAGGATGGCGCTCACCGCCCGCGCCACGATGTCCTCGGCGAAGGTTTCCCCGATACCGAGGGTCACGGTCCCGGAACGGGCGCTGGCCAGGTTGCTGATATCGCGGCGCGCGCGCTGGTCGGCCGCTAGCTGGGCGCGCGCGTGGGGCACCAGCGCGTGCCCGGCGTCCGTCAACCGCGTCACGCCACCGGGCGCGCGGTCGAAGAGACGGGCCTCGAGTTCCTTTTCGAGCGCGGCGATGCTGGCGCTGACCGCCTGCTGGGTCAGGCCGACCTGCCGCGCGGCCTCGGCCAGCGAGCCGCGGTCGACGACGGCAAGGAAGCGCTCGAGCTGTCGTAGCTCCACCGGGTGCCTCTCCTTGCGTTCACTGCATCGGGTGCACTGCTTCCAGTGCGCTGCTACCGAAGCCCTTAATCTAGTGCATTTCTTCGCCACCGCTGACGTTGAGCGCCTCGCCGGTAATGAAGGCGGCGTCATCGGAGGCCAGGAAGGCGGCGGCGGCCGCGGTATCGCCCGGAAGCCCCACCCGGCCGAGGGGAATGCGCTCGGCAATGCCGCGCCGGTAGTCCTCCGGCGTCAGCCCGCGCAGGGCCGCAAAGTACTCGCTCTGCTTTGCCCCGAGGCCGGTGGTGACGTGGTTCGGGCACACGGCATTCACGGTGATGCCATCGGCGGCC
>CAJWWA010000252.1 GCA_913048495.1 uncultured Halieaceae bacterium | reverse complement strand
GCTCGCGCGCGAACTGCGCAAGGTCGAGATCGGCGCCGGCGCCGGCGCCTGAGCCGGGCTCGAGCCATGTCCTCGAACGAGTTCGACCTGATCCGTCGCTATTTCTGGGGGCTCGGCGGTGGCGAGGCCATCCGTCTCGGCATCGGCGACGATGCGGCGCTGCTCGACCTGCCTCCCGGTGAAGTGCTCGTCGCCTCCGTCGATACGCTCGTCGAGGGCGTGCATTATCCCGAGGATACCTTCCCGGAGGACGTGGGCTACCGGGCGCTGGCCGTCGCCGCCTCCGACCTCGCCGCCATGGGCGCAAGCCCCCTGGCCTGCACCCTCGCTCTGACCCTGCCGGCGGCCGATGAACTGTGGCTGCAGGCGTTCAGCGAGGGCCTGGCCCGGGCCTGTGCGGACTGCGGCCTGCCGCTGGCCGGCGGCGATACCACCCGCGGCCCCGCCACGGTCATCACCATCCAGGTGTTCGGCGCCTGTCCCGCGGGCGCCGCCCTGCGCCGGGACGGGGCGCGCCCCGGTGACCGGGTCTGTGTCACCGGCACGGTGGGTGATGCGGCCGCGGCGCTGGCGATCCTTGAGGAGCGCTGGCACCCGGGGCCGGAAGCCGCCGCTGTGCTGCTGGAGCGTTTCAACCGGCCGACGCCGCGCCTCGCGCTCGGCGAGCGCCTGCGCGGCGCCGCGACCGCCGCCATCGACGTCTCCGACGGCCTGCTCGCGGACCTCGGCCACATCGCCGCCGCGAGCGGCGTCGCCATCGCGCTCGACAGTGCGGCCCTGCCGTTGTCACCTGCCCTGGCCGCCGCCGGTGAGCAGGGTCGCGCCTGGGCCCTCGGCGGCGGCGACGACTACGAGCTGGCCTTCACGCTGCCGGCGGAGGCGGCGTTACCCGAGGGCTGCACCCACATCGGCGAGGTGCGCGAGGGCAGCGGCCTCAGCGTTGACGGCGAGCCTGCCGACGCCAGCGGTTACCGGCACTTCTGATTCGGTCTACACTGGCAGACGTGGCAACGGGGAGCGCGCGCATGGATCGAGGCAGGCAGGAGCGACCGCGACTGCTGCAAAGCCCCGTGCAGCTGGCCGCCTTCGGCTTCGGCAGCGGCCTTTCACCGTGGGCCCCGGGGACCGTCGGCACCGTGCTTGCGGCGGTGTTCTACTGGTTTATTCTCAGCCCCCTGCCGCTCTGGGCCTACAGCGCCGTCGTGCTGGCGGCCTCCCTCGGCGGCATCTGGCTCTGCGGTGTCGCCAGCCGCCAGCTCGGCGTTCATGACCACCCCGGCATTGTCTGGGACGAGTTCGCGGGGCTTTGGGTCGCCCTGTGGGCCGTGCCGGCTTCGCCGCTCTGGCTCGCCATCGCCTTCATCGTCTTCCGCTTCCTCGACATCACCAAGCCCTGGCCCGTGAGCGCACTGGACAACAACGTCGGCGGCGGCGTGGGCATCATGGTCGACGATCTCGTCGCCGGGGCGATGACCTGTGTCACCCTGCACCTGGCGATCGCGGCGCTGAACGGCGCGGAGGCCCTGGCATGAGATCCCTCGTTTTCTTCGCGGCGCTACTCCCGGGCCTGCTAACAGCCCTGCCGGCCGCCGCGCAGGACAGCGTGCAGGTCGAGGCGCTCATGCCCGGCATGGCGGTGCTCACCATCGACGGTCGCCGGCATACGCTGCGCGAGGGCGACAGCGAAGCCGGGGTGCGCCTGGTCAGCGCCAACGGCAGGGAGGCCGTACTGGAGATCGGGGGCGAGCGCCGCCGCGCCGGCGTGTCCGACCGGATCGCCGGGGCCTACACGGAGCCTGAGAAGCGCTCGGTGACCGTGGCCCGGGACGAGCGCATGCAGTACCGGACCAGCGCCGCCATCAACGGTCGCCGCATGGAGGTGTTGATCGACACCGGGGCCAACGTGGTCGCCCTGAGCCGCCAGCACGCCGCTGCCCTCGGGATCAACGCGGAGGACGGCCAGCCGACCCGGGTCGAGACCGCCGGCAGCACGGTGGCGGGTTTCGTCGTCACCCTGGACAGCGTCGACGTCGGCGGGATCCGTGTCGACAACGTGCGGGCGACCGTGGTCGACGGGAACTTTCCGCGCACGGTCCTCCTCGGCATGAGCTACCTGCGTCACGTGCAGCTGTCGGAGCAGAACGGTGTCCTGTCCCTGACCAGCCGGTGGTGAGCGGTTGCTCGCCACGACCCCCCCTCCCTGCTAGACTGGCGCCCCTTTTCAGCACGGACCAGAGCGTGACGGTACGGTACGTCGAGTCGTCCCGGCTTCCCACGGACTGGGGCGTCTTCACGATGCACGGTTTCGAGGATCCCGCGGCCAACAAGGAACACCTGGTGCTCACCATGGGCGACGTCGGCGACGGCGAGCCGGTGCTGGCGCGCGTGCACTCCGAGTGCCTGACCGGCGACGCGCTCTTCAGCCTGCGCTGCGACTGCGGCAACCAGCTCGAGGCGGCCCTGAAGGCCATCGCCGAGGCGGGCCGGGGTGCGCTCTTCTACCTCCGCCAGGAGGGCCGGGGCATCGGCCTCCTGAACAAGATCCGTGCCTACAAGCTCCAGGACGAGGGCGCCGACACCGTGGAGGCCAACGAGCAGCTCGGCTTCGGCCCGGACATGCGCGACTACTCCATCCTCGGCCCCATGTTCGCCCACCTCGGCATCACCGGCGTCAACCTCATGACCAACAACCCGCGCAAGGTCGCGGCCCTGCAGGAACTGGGCATCGAGGTGCTGCACCGCCTGCCGCTGGAAACGCACAGCAACCCCCACAACGAGAAATACCTCCGCACCAAGGGCGCCAAGCTCGGCCACATGTTCGGGGAGTGAACCGCCCCCGTTCGGCCCGCCCCCGGGAAAACCCAAGGATGTGGCCTAGCGGTCGCGCTCGACAATGAAGCGGGCGAGGTCGCGGAGGTCGTCGCCGCGGTCGTCGAAGGGGCGCAGCGCGGTGAGCGCGGCGTCGAGCAGACCTGCCGCTTCGCGGCGGGCGCCGTCGATGCCGAGAAGACTGACATAGGTACTCTTGTTGGCGGCGGCGTCCTTGCCCTGGGTCTTGCCGAGGGTGGCGCTGTCGCTCTCCACGTCGAGGATGTCGTCCACTACCTGGAAGGCGAGGCCGATGTGCTCCCCGTAGCGGTCGAGCGCGGCGAGCTCCGCCTCCCCGGCGCCGGCGGCGTGCCCGCCGAGGGCCAGTGCGGCGCGGATCAGGGCGCCGGTTTTCAGGTTGTGCATCGCCTTCAGCGCGTCAAGGGTGAGCGCGCCGCCGGTGGCGCTGACATCGAGATACTGCCCGCCGACCATGCCCGGAAACCCGGAGGCAGCCGCGAGCACGTCGATCATCGCCAGGCGCCGGTCCGCATCGAGTCCCGGTGCGGCTGCCAGCAGGCAGAAGGCCTGCACCTGCATGCCATCGCCGACGAGGATCGCCGTGGCCTCGTCGTAGGCCCGGTGCAGCGTCGGCTGGCCCCGGCGCAGGTCGTCATCGTCCATCGCCGGCAGGTCGTCATGGATCAGAGAGTAGGTATGTACCAGCTCGATGGCGGCCGCGGCGTGCTCCAGCGCCGGCGCGTCGTCGCGGCCGAGGGCGCGGGCGGCCCGGTAGACGAGAATCGGTCGGATTCGCTTGCCGCCGACGCTGAGGGCGTAGGCCACGGCCTCGCGCAGGGCAGGCGCCACGGTGGACAGCTGCGTCTCCACCAGGGGGCGTGCGCTGCTTTCGAAGCGCGCCCGGTCGGTTCCCAGGGTCACGGGTCAGGCGTCCGCGTCGTCGTCCAGCGGACCGGCCGCGGGGTCGCCGTCGGCGTTCTCCGTGAGCTTCTGCACCTGCTGCTCCGCGTCGCGGAGCAGCGCCTGGGCCCGGCGTGTCAGCGTGATGCCGGCCTCGAAATCCTTCAGTGACCGCTCCAGCGGCTGCTCCTCGCCCTCCATGCGCGCGAGGATGGTCTCGATCTCGGCGATGGTGGCTTCGAGAGTGGCGGGGCTGGCGTCGGCGTCGGTTTTCTTGCGGCTGGGCATGGGGTGGGCGTCCTCTTTCTGACGCGCCGAGTATATCAGCCGTTCGCCCTCGCATGCCCCGGGCGGGCCGCCTGTTCTCTCGACGTGCCCGCCCGCCGGCTGCCGGCATGGCAGTCGGGACCCGCACCCGCGCGGTTCGCTCCGATCCCCGGGGCGGTGTGGCATAATCGCCGCCGCTGGAGGGAACGTGCATGGATGACAGGCAAGCGCTCTGCGACGCCTATCGCTACCTGGCCGAGCGCGGGCTCAACCGCGGGAGCACAGGCAACCTGTCCCTGCGCCACGATGGGGGTTTCTGGATCACGCCGAGCGGCGCGAGCGCCGCGCGGCTGGCACCGGCGACGCTGGTGTCCCTGGACGCCGCAGGTGAGGCGCTGTCCCCCGGTCGCCCGTCGAGCGAGTGGCGCATCCATCGCGACATCTACGCTGCACGGGCGGAGGTCGCGGCCATCGTGCATACCCACTCCCCGCATGCCACGGCACTCGCCTGTCTGCGGCGGGACCTGCCCGCCTTTCATTACATGGTTGCCATTGCCGGCGGGAGCGACGTGCGCTGTGCGCCCTACGCCCTGTTCGGCACCGAGGCCCTGTCGGCTGCCGCCCTCGAGGCGCTGGATGATCGCAAGGCCTGCCTGCTGGCCAACCACGGGCTCATCGCACTGGGTGCGGACCTCGAGGAAGCGGTCGCAATCGCCGAGGAGATCGAGGCGCTCTGCGGCCAGTTCCTCGCTGCCTGCGAGACGGGTGAGCCGGTGCTCCTGACCCGTGACGAGATGGCGGCGGTGATCGCGCGCTTCGAAAGCTACGGCCGCGCACCGGCGGCAGAGGATTGAGCCCGTGATGCAAACAGCCACGGCCGTCGAGACCCTGCGCCTCGCCGGCGACACCCTGGAGCTGCTGGACCAGCGCCGGCTGCCCGCGGCTGTCGAATGGGTGCGCTGCAGCCGCGCAGCGGACACGGCGGAGGCGATCCGCGCCATGGTCGTGCGCGGCGCGCCGGCAATCGGTGTCACGGCTGCCTACGGCATCGCGCTGGAGGCGCAGTGGCTGGCATCGTCAGCCGGGGAGTTCGGCAGCGGCCTCGAGGCGGGCTTCG
>CAJWWA010000251.1 GCA_913048495.1 uncultured Halieaceae bacterium | reverse complement strand
AGCTGCCGCGGCGCTTCGAGCCACTGATGACCCTCTACCTCACCGATGGCACGAGCAGCGACGAGATCCGCCGCGCCGCGGACAGCTCCATCGTCCACGGGGTGAAGCTGTACCCGGCCGGCGCGACCACGAACTCCGATGCCGGCGTGGCCGCCCTCGATGCACTGTACCCGGTACTCGAGGCCATGGAGGCCGCGGACCTGCCGCTGCTGGTGCACGGCGAGGTCACGGATGCGGCCATCGATATCTTCGACCGCGAACGCGTGTTCATCGACCGGCACCTGGCGCCGATCGTCGACCGCTTCCCGGGCCTACGGGTGGTGCTCGAGCACATCACCACCGCGGACTCGGTCGCCTTCGTGAGCGAGGCCCGGGACGGCGTGGCGGCCACCATCACGGCGCACCACCTGCTCCTGAACCGCAACGACATGCTGGTGGGCGGCATCCGCCCGCACTACTACTGCCTGCCGATCCTCAAGCGCGCCCGGCACCAGGAAGCGCTGCGCCAGGCTGCGACCAGCGGCAACCCGCGCTTCTTCCTTGGCACGGACTCGGCCCCGCACACGCGCGCGGCGAAGGAGTCACCCTGCGGCTGCGCCGGTGTCTACACCGCCCATGCGGCGCTGGAGCTCTACGCCGAGGTCTTCGACAGCCTCGGCGCGCTCGACCGTCTCGAAGGTTTTGCCTCGCTGCACGGACCGGCGTTCTACGGGCTGCCGGTGAACGAGGAGACGGTGACGCTCATCCGTGGCGAGCAGCCGGTACCGGCATCGCTGCCCCTCGGCGAGGAGGTCCTGGTGCCACTGCGGGCCGGGGAAACCCTGCCCTGGCAGGTCGCATGAGCGACGGGACGGCCTCGCCCATCGCTCGCCGGTTCCGCGGCTTCCTACCGGTCGTCGTCGATATCGAGACCGGCGGCTTCAACGCCGCCACCGATGCGATCCTGGAAATCGCGGCGACGCTGCTGCGCATGACGCCGGACGGCACGCTCGGCGCGCACCGCACCATCAGCCACCACGTGAAGCCCTTCGAAGGCGCCAACATCGAGCAGGCCTCCCTCGACTTCACGGGCATCGACCCCTGGCACCCGTTCCGGGAGGCCATCGACGAACGCGAGGCCCTTGGCGACCTGTTCCTCGCAGTGCGCCGGGAGCTGCGCGAGCAGGGCTGCAACCGAGCGATCCTGGTCGCTCACAACGCGCACTTCGACGCCGGTTTCGTCAACGCCGCCGTGGAGCGCTGCGAGATCAAGCGCAACCCCTTCCACCCCTTCTCCTATTTCGACACGGCGACCCTGGCGGGCCTGGCCTACGGGCAGACGGTGCTCGCCAAGGCCTGTGCCGGCGCCGGCATCGCCTTCGACAACAGCGAGGCGCACTCCGCCGCCTACGACGCGGAGCGCACCGCGGAACTGTTCTGCACGATCGTCAATCGCTGGCAGGCACTGGGGGGCTGGCCGCCGCCGGAACCGGCGCCAAGGCCGGAACAAGCCGACTGATCAGTCCGCGCCGCTGATCTCGTTGAGCAGGCGGTCGAGCTCCGCCAGCAGCGCCTCTGCCGAGGGAAGCCCCAGGAGTCGGTATTTCTCCGACTCTTCCACGGGCAGCAGCTGCAGCAGCGTGCCGCCGATCTGGGCGGCGTTCGCCCGGTCGACGGGCAGGGCCAGACGCTGCACGTGGGGATGCGCCTCCAGCCCCTCGAGCAGCCGCGCGAGTCCTTCCCAGCGCTCGCTCATGGGCACCGGCGCAAGCGGCGGCCCGAGCGTGACCTCGCCCATGTTGAGCTCGTTCGCCAGGCGCCAGTGCCGGTGCAGCTCGAAGCGTTCACCGCCCTCGATGGTAAGGCCGAGGAGTCCGTTCGGCAGCTGGTCCCAGTCGACGATGCGGGCAAAGGTGCCGTAGTCGCCCAGTTCCGCGGCGCCGCCGGCGATCTCCCGGCCGGCGCGCAGCCAGACCACCCCGAAACCCGACCCCTCGCGCATGCAGCTGCGCACGAGATCGAGGTAACGCTGCTCGAAGATCTGCAGCGCCATGCGGCCGTAGGGAACCAGCACCGACGACAGGGGAAAGAGGGGAATTTCCGCCCGCTCGCTCATGCCGGGAGGCTCTCCGCTTCCAGCTCGGCGAGGATCAGCAGTGCCTCCTCGCGGCTTTCGCCGCAGAAGGCCGGCTCGGCCTGGAAACGCTCGCAGCAATCCGGCCGCTCCGGCCGGCCGAACAGGGCACAGCGCAGGTCCGCCTGCAGGTGCACGCAGCGCACGCCGGCGGGCTTGCCCGCCGGCATACCGTGGAAGGGCTGCGTGATCGCCGGCGCGATGCAGCAGGCGCCACAGCCGGGGCGGCATTCCATCACTGCCCCTCCGGCCCGAGCGGGCGGAACAGGATGATCAGCCGCGGCAGCAGCAGCAGCGCACCGAGCACCGCCGCGGTCATGGCCAGCACCGTCAGCAGCCCGAAGTAGATGCTGGGCGTGAAGTTCGACAGCGTCAGCATGGAGAAACCGATGACGATGGTGATCGTCGTGTAGTACATGGCGCGACCGATACTGCCGTGGCTGCGGTACATGGCGGCGAGGTAGTCCCGGTCCTGGCGGAACTCTTCCCGGAAGCGGTAGACGTAGTGCACGCAGTCGTCCACACCGATACCGACGACGATCGCCGCGATGGTGATGGTCATGATATCCAGCGGAATACCCACGAGCCCCATGATACCGAGCACCAGCGTGGCCGCCAGCAGGTTCGGCGCGAGCGCCACCATGGCCAGTGAGAAGGAGCGGAACAGCACCCAGAACATCAGCAGGATGGCGAGGAACACCGCACCCAGGGTGAGGATCTGCGAGCGGAACAGGCTCTGCAGCACGTTGTTGTAGAGCACCAGCATGCCGGTCAGGCGGACCTCGTCGGCGGACAGGGCATCGAGTTCCGCGAGGTCCGCCGACAGCTCGCGCAGCAGCTGGTCCCGGCGCAGCGTCTTGCTGGTTTCCTTCACGCGCACCGTGATCCGCGCTTCCTCCAGCTCCGCATCGAAATAGGGATCGACCAGCTGCCGGGCCACATCCTCCGGGAGACTGCGCTGCACCAGGGCCAGCTCGACGCTGCCGATGTCCTCGCCGAGGAGGTCGCGGACCACGCTGAAGGTGGTCGCCAGGGACAGGACCTTGCCGGTCTCCTCCCGCGACGCCACCAGTTCGTGCGCGGCATCGATGGTCCGCATGCCCTCGAGGCTGAACCAGTAGCTCGGCTCGAAGGTCTCGCCGCCCCCCGCGAAAGGATCGCCGTCGCCGGCGAAGGGGTCTTCCGCGGCAAACGGATCGTCCTGTGCAAAGGGGTCGTCCTCCGCAAGGTTACCGGCGGGTTCGCGCGCCTGCGGCGCGCTGTCGAAGCCAGGCGCATCCGCGGCGAACGGATCGTCCGCCGCCACCGGCTCGCCGCCACCGTCGCCGCCCGGCTCGAGGCCGGGCAGGGGCGCCGTCGAGTCGGGCGCGGAGAGCACGATATCCAGGGGAATCGTGCCGCCGAGCCGGGAATCCAGCAGCTCCATGCCCCGATAGATCTCGGTGCTTTCCTTGAAGTAGTCGATGAAGCGGTTCTCCACGCGCAGCTGGGACACGCCGGCCACGACGACCAGGATGAGCGCGGCGCTGGTCCACAGCACCGAGCGCCCGTGGCGGTCCGCGAAGCGTGCGAAGTGCAGCGTGAGGGGCGCGTCGGCACCCGTGTGGCGCACCGGGCGGCCCTTCGGCCAGAGCAGCACCAGCGACGGCAGCAGCGTGAAACACACGAGGAAGGCCACGGCGATGCCGAGGGTCATCATCCAGCCGAAATCGATGACCGGCTGGATGTCGGAAACGACCAGCGACACGAAGGCAACCATGGTCGTGAGCGCCGTGTAGGCGCAGGGCACGAACATCAGCCGCACCGTGTCGCGGACGCGCTGGCGCGGGTCGCCCTCGGGTTGCAGCGCGTGGAGCTCCCGGTAGCGCACCACCAGGTGGATGGCGATGGCGAGCGTGACGATGAGCAGCACCGCGACGAAGTTGGAGGAGATCACGGTCATGCGCCAGTCGATGGCCGCCAGCAGGCCGAGCATGAAGGTCACGGTGACGCTGCAGGTCAGCAGCGGAATGAGCGTCCAGCGGACCCGGCGGAAAACGATGGCGAGGACGAACAGCATGACCACGATGATCGCGCTGCCGAAGACGACGAGGTCGCTGCGCACGAAATCGACCATGTCCGCGGCGATCATGGGCACGCCGCCCACGAAGATGCGCGCGTGCTCCCGGTAGCGGTCGGCGATGGACCGGACCGAGGCAACCAGCTCGCTCTGCTGTTCGAGGAGCACCGCACTGTGTGCCTTGAACGCCGCCTCGACCTCGGCGAGGCGCGCGGCCTCCGCCGCCGTGCGCGCATCTTTCTTCTC
Source organism: uncultured Halieaceae bacterium (assembly GCA_913048495.1). GTDB lineage: Bacteria > Pseudomonadota > Gammaproteobacteria > Pseudomonadales > Halieaceae > Pseudohaliea. The sequence goes on along the minus strand of CAJWWA010000251.1, from coordinate 757 downwards.
GCGCAGTGCCTCCCGCTCCCGGAGCAGTTCGAAGTAGCGCTCATCCCGCTCGAGATTGACCTGCACCGCCGTGACTTCCCCGTCCCGGCCGACGAGCAGGTCCGCATAGATGGGGCTGCTGGTGAACTCCGCAAGCGCCGCCTCGCGATCGATGGTCGGGTCCCGCAGGCTGGGCAGCGGGTCACCGGAGGTCACCGCCGACAGGCTGAGCGGACGCGTCTCCAGCAGGGGCACGTCCCAGACCGTGACCACGGAGGAAACGCCGGGCAGTTCCCGGAGCTCGTCGGCCATGCGCTTCAGGGGGTCGAGGGAGGCATCGGCGAAGAGCGGCGCATCGGGCTGCCAGGTCAGGAGCAGGAAGTCCTCCGACGAGTAGCGCTTCGACACCTCGCGGAAGAACTCCAGGGACGGGTCACCCTGCAACAGCAGCGAGTCCGCGGAGGCGTCGATGCGCAGCTTGCCGAGCTGCGACACGGCCCCCGCCGTGAGGACTGCGAGCAGCACCAGCACGATGACCGGGTGACGCAGGACAAGACGCTCGTAGAGCGCCAGAAGAAACTGGCTCATTCGCCCTGCGCCGCCTGCAGGGCGCCGAGCAGGCGCTGGTGGATGCCGGCAAAGCTGCCGTTGCTCATGATCACGATCTGGTCTCCTTGCTGGGCTTCTCCGACAACGGTCGCCACGAGGCGTTCCACGTCGTCACAGACGGAAGCCGGCGCAGTGCCCGCGGCGGCCACGTCCCCCAGGGACCAGTCCA
>CAJWWA010000250.1 GCA_913048495.1 uncultured Halieaceae bacterium | reverse complement strand
CCGGCACCGCCGCCACCGATGATCACGATGTCTGCGCGCTCCTGCCGCATGCCGGGGCCTCTCGCTGATCGAGGGGAGAGTGTAACGAAGCCGGGCGCCGGCGGTCAGGCCGGCGCGGCGTTCCCTTGATTTAGGTCAGGGCCCGCCGCGGTGCAGGGTCTCGAAGCGGTGGGCGATACGCAGCAGCGTGTGATCCTCGCCGCGCCGGCCCACCAGGGAGATCCCCAGGGGCAGGCCGTCCACCGTGCCCAGGGGCAGGGTGATGTGGGGATTGCCGGCGATCGCCGGGAGGGACGCCATGCTTTCGCCGAAGAAGGCGTCGCCGTTCACCGTGTCGATCATCCACGCGGGACCCTCCGTGATGCCGATCAGCACGTCGAGCCCCGCCTCCGCGAACAGCCGGTCCAGCCCCTCCTCCCGCGCCTGCCGGCGCAGCCGGTCGCGGGTGGCGGCGTAGCCTGCCGCGTCCAGGTCCAGGTCGCGGGCGGCCAGGAATACCTCCTGTCCGAAGTAGCGCAGCTCGCGGCCGGCGTGCGCGGCGTTGAAGGCGATCAGGTCTTCCAGGGTGAGGCCGGCCAGGGCGTTGGGCAGGCCGGCCAGGTACGCCGAAAGGTCGCGGCGGAACTCGTAGAGCAGTATGGCTTCGGCATCGTCGCTGAAACCGTCGTAGCGCTCGATGCCGAGGCCGGATATCACGCTGGCGCCGTCGCCCCGGGCGAGGTCCAGCACGGCGTCGAGTTCGCGGTCGCGCTCTGCGGCATAGCCGGTGGTGTTGCTGAACACGCCGACGCGCAGGCCCTCGAGGCTGTCGAGCCCCGCGACCCGGGCGAGCCCTGCGGCGATGGTCTCCGCTCCCGGCGCGGCCGGGTCGAGCATCGCCGCCAGGGTGCGGGCGGCCAGGGCGACATCGCGGGTGATCGGCCCCGCGGTGTCCTGGCTGGCGGCGATGGGCACGATGCCGGCGCCGGCGACCAGCCCGTGCGTCGGCTTCACCCCGACGACGCCGTTGACGGCGGCGGGACAGACGATGGAGCCGGACGTCTCGGTACCGATGGCGATGTCGACATAGCCCAGGGCGACGGCCACCGCCGACCCGGAGCTGGAGCCGCAGGGCGAGCGGCGCGGGTCCACCGCGTTGACGGTCTGGCCGCCCACGGCGGACCAGCCGGAGATCGAGTGGTAGGAGCGGAAGTTCGCCCACTCGGAGAGGTTGGTCTTGCCGAGCACGATTGCGCCGGCGGCACGCAGCTGCGCTACCAGCGGCGCATCGCGCCCGGTGCGGTTCTCCGCAAGGGCAAGGGAGCCGGCGGTGGTGGGCAGCTCCCGGCTCTCGATGTTGTCCTTGAGCAGCACCGGCTGGCCGGCGAGGGGCAGGCGGGCGCGCTCGGCCGGCGGCAGGGCGTCCTGCGCAGCCGCGGCCGCGCGGGCAGCCGCGCCATCGACGGCGACTACCGCGGCATAGCTGGCGTCGCTCCGCTCGATGCGCGCCAGGGCGGCATCCACCGCGGCGAGCGCGGAGCCGGCAGCGGGCGACCCGGCGAGGGTGAGCGAGGGGGTAAAGGCGGCAAGGGCCATCGCGAGGAAGGCGGGGCGGACGCGGCGCATGGGGGTCTCCGTCGGATTCGCGGCGGATTTGACGTTAGCATCGGCCCGGGCGACTATCCAGCCTCCGCCCGTCGCCTGGAAAACGGAGCCTTCTCATGGTCCACATCGACCCCACCCGGGAACAGTTCGACACCTTCAAGTCGCTGCCGCGGGACACCCCGATCCTCATGCTCAACCTCATCCGCCTGAAGGAGACGGTCGAGTACCCGGACGGCGAGGTGGTCAGCGGCGCCGAGGCCTACCGGCGCTACGGCGAGCACAGCGGGCCGATCTTCCGCGGCCTCGGCGGTGAGATCATCTGGCGCGGCACCTGGGAAGCCATGGTGATCGGGCCCGACGACAAGCAGTGGGATATCGCCTTCGTGGCCCGCTACCCGAACGCCGGGGCCTTCATGGCCATGGTTACCAACCCCGACTACCAGGCCATCGTCCACCACCGCACCCTGGCGGTGGAGGACAGCCGCCTGATGCGTTTCGGCGAAGGGGCCGGCGGCGAGGGCTTCGCCGGCTGAGCCTCAGCGGCCGCGGGCGAGCGACGCCTCGCGGATTGCCCGGAACTCCACGCCCTCGCGCCAGGCCGGGAAGTCCCGGTTGTCCGCGAGCTCGCTGCCCATGAGGTAGAGCAGCATTACTTCCTGCGCGGCGCCGGCGAGGTTCCAGTCCGGCGAGTACTCGTCCGACGGCTTGTGGTAGTGGTTCGCCGTGTAGTCCTTCAGCCGCGCATCTCCCCAGGCCTTGCCGTGGGCGACGCTGTCCGTGGCGCTTGTCAGGTAGAGCGCCGGGATGCCGATGCGGGCCAGGGAGAAGTGGTCCGAACGGTAGTAGTAGCCCTTCTCCGGGTAGGGCTCCTGCACGATCACCCGGCCCTGCTGCTCCGCGGCACGGGCGAGATAGTCCTCGAGCTCACTGTTGCCGTAGCCGACGACCGCGATATCCCGGGTGCGGCCGATGGTGCCGGCGGCGATGTTGTCCATGTTGAAGTTCGCCACGGTCTTCGCCGGCGGGAAGATCGGGTGCTCGCTGTACCACTTCGAGCCGAGCAGGCCGGACTCCTCCGCGGTGACCGCGAGGAACAGGATGCTGCGTTCGGGTCGCGTCGGCCGGTCCCCGTAGAGCCCGGCGAGGGCGAACAGGCCGGCCACGCCGGAGGCGTTGTCGCTGGCGCCGTTGTAGATATTGTCGCCCGATTCGTCCTCGTGCTTGCCGAGGTGGTCCCAGTGCGCCGTGTAGACGATGGCCTCGTCGGCGTGCTCGCCGCCCGGGATCAGGGCGGCCACGTTGCGGCTGAGGGTCGACGAGAGCGTGTTCTCGAGGGCGATGGAGGCGCGCAGGTCGCCGAGCGGAACAGCCTCGAAGCCCGGCGCGGCGGCGGCAGCCCGCGCGGCGTCGTAGTCGAGGCTCGCGGCGGCGAAGAGCTCACGGGCGGTGTCGACGGTGACCCAGGCCTCCACCGCCGCCTTGTCGGTATTGGCGTTGGCCGCGGTGAGGCCGATGTTGGCCCCGGACCAGCTGTTGCGCACCACGCCCCAGGGGTAGGCGGCGGGCTCGGTTTCGTGAACGATGATCGCGCCGGCGGCGCCCTGGCGGGCGGCCTCGTCGAACTTGTAGTCCCAGCGACCGTAGTAGGTCATGGTGCGGCCGTTGAACAGCGCGGGGTCGCCGGTGGCGAAGCCCGGGTCGTTGATCAGCATGACCACGGTCTTGCCGTGCACGTCGATGCCCGCGTAGTCGTTCCAGCCGCGCTCCGGGGCGTTGATCCCGTAGCCCACGAAGACCAGGGGCGAATCGGTGATGGCGACCTGCTCGACCTGCCGGCGCGTGAAGGGCAGCACTTCCGTTCCATAGGCCAGCGTGCGGCCGTAGCTCCCGCCTTCAATGATGAGGGCGGTTTCCGGGTTGGTGGTGACCGAGGTGATGGGCACGTCCTGGAACCACTGTCCGTCATTGCCGGGTTCCGCCCCCAGCGCCTCGAAGGTCTTCACCAGGTAGGCCAGGGTCTTCTCCTCGCCGGGGGTGCCGGGCGCGCGGCCCTCGTAAGCGTCGCCGGCGAGCTCCGCCGTGTGCTCGTGAAGGGCCTGCTCGACCCGGGCTTCGCGTGCCGCGGGGTCGGCGGCGAGGGTACCGGCGCCTGGCGCGAGAAGCGCCAGGGCCAGCAGGAAGGGCGGTACGATGCGCATGCTGCGTGCCTTTTTTATCCGGGTGCCGGATGGTTGAGCTCGCCATGATAGACTGCCGCTATCGACCTTGCACGGCATGGTGCCCATGGCCCTGACCCCGGAACTCCTCACCGACCGGCTGCGCCTGCGTGAAACCCGGGCCGGCGATTTTGCCGGCTGCGCCGAGCTCTGGGGCGACGAAGCGGTGGTGCGCTACATCGGCGGCACTCCCTCCACGCCGACGGAAGCCTGGGCGCGGATGCTGCGCTTTCCCGGGCTGTGGGCACTGCTTGGCTACGGCTACTGGACTGTCGAGGATCGCGAGACCGGCGCCTTCGCCGGCCAGGTCGGCCTTGCGGATTTCAAGCGCGATCTCCAGCCTGCCATCGACGGTATCCCCGAGGCCGGCTGGGTGATCGCCCCGGCCTTCCACGGCCGCGGTATCGCCAGCGAGGCCATGGCGGCCGTGCTCGCCTGGGCGGACCGGGAGCTGCCGCAACAACGCACCTGCTGCCTGATCGACCCGGAAAACGGGGCATCGATCCGCGTTGCCGAGAAACTCGGCTACGCGGGTTGCCGGCCGGCCAGCCTGGGCGGCGCGGCAAGCCTGCTCTACTTCCGGGAGCGTCCGGGGGGTACGCGGCCATGATTCGCCAACTGCTCCGCCGCCCGGGGCTGCGCCTCGCCTGTGTCCTGCTGGTGCTGGCATCCCCTGCCCGGGCCGAATACCCGCACGAGGACGAGCCCATCGGCTCCGTGCGCGAGGTCTACGACGGCCAGCTGCTGCCCGATATCCAGGTCAACACCTTCCGCAATATCCACCGCCTCTTTCCCACGCGCACGGTGCGCGCCGCCGAGGCGCCGCGGCCGCTGCCGCCCGCCGCGGAAACGCTGGGCAACTTCCGCTTCGAGTCCCGCGGCCGCCGCTGGGATCTCTACGACTATCTCTCGGTCAACCGCGTGGCCGGCATGCTGGTGCTCAAGGAGGGCGAGGTCGCCTTCGAGTACTACGGCCTCGGTAACGGCCCCGAGACGAGCTGGATGTCCATGTCCGTGGTCAAGTCCATGACCGCCACGCTCGTGGGCATGGCGATCCGCGACGGCTACATCGACAGCCTGGACGACACGCTCGAGCGCTACCTGCCGCGCTTCGCCGGCAGCGCCTACGACGGGGTCACGGTGCGCCAGCTGCTGCAGATGGCCTCGGGTGTGCGCTGGAACGAGACCTACACGGACCCTGCCTCGGACCGGCGCGCCATGCTCGAGGCGCAGCTGGCCCAGGAGCCCGGCGCCATCCTCGACCTCATGGCCTCGCTGCCGCGCGCAGCAACGCCCGGCACGCGCTGGAACTACAGCACCGGGGAGACGCAGGTGGTCGGCGCCCTGGTCGCGGCGGCTACGGGCCGGCCCGTCGCCG
>CAJWWA010000249.1 GCA_913048495.1 uncultured Halieaceae bacterium | reverse complement strand
CTGTATTGCGCCTGGCTCGGGAAAAAAGTGCTTTATCCACTTTACATAGTGTCAAAAAGTGTCGTATATACTCTGCTTCTGCGCGAGCTTACCCGCTCTCCGTGCTTTTTCAGGTGCGGCAGACGCTGCTCGAGGACAATTCCCACCTGCGCCGCGAGAACCTGGTGCTCAAGGGCCGGCTGCAGCAGATGGCCTCGCTGCAGGCCGACAACGCCCGCCTGCGCTCGCTGCTCAACTCCACCGCGCTGCTGCGCGACGACGTGCTCGTGGCCGAAGTGGTGGGCGTGGCGCCGGACCCGGTGCGCCACCAGCTCATCCTCGACAAGGGCGACGACGCCGATGTCTACCCGGGGCAGCCGCTCATCGACGCCAACGGGCTCATGGGCCAGGTGGTGGAGGTGAGCCAGTTCCACGCCCGGGTGCTGCTGATCACCGACGCGACCCACTCCGTGCCGGTGCAGGTGAACCGCAACGGCGTGCGCGCGGTCGCCGAAGGCACGGGCTCCCTGGACCGGCTCGAGATCCATCACGTGGCCGCGACCACCGACATCCAGGAGGGCGACCTGCTGGTCACCTCGGGCCTCGGCCAGCGCTTCCCCATCGGCTACCCCGTGGCCACGGTCACCGCCATCGAGCGCGATCCGGGGCAGGCCTTCGCCCGGATTACCGCGCGGCCCACCGCGGCCCTGGACCGGGTGCGCCACGTGCTGCTCGTCTTCGCCCGGGACGAGAGCGAGGCCAGTGGCTGATGGCCGTCGAGGAGGGACCCACGGGGTACTGGGTCATCCTGGTGACCCTGTTCACCGCCTACGTGCTGGCGGTGCTGCCCCTCGGTCCCTGGCTCGCCTGGCTGCGGCCGGAGTGGCTGCTGCTCGTGGTGACCTACTGGGTCATCGCCCTGCCGCACCGGGTAGGGCTGGTGACCGCGGCGCTCGCCGGCCTGCTCATGGACGTGCTGGAGGGGGCCGTGCTCGGGCAGAACGTGCTCGCGCTGTCCCTGGTCGCGCTGGTCGCGCGGTTGCTTTACCAGCGCATGCGTGTGTTCTCGCTGGCGCAGCAGGCCCTCACCGTGTTCCTGCTCGCCGGGCTTCACCAGCTCGTGTGCCAGTGGATCCAGAATCTCGAGGGCGCGGGGTCGCGGTCGTTCCTGTTCCTGCTGCCGGCCCTGTCGAGCGCGCTCTTCTGGCCGCCAGTGCTGTTCCTGCTGCGCGGCGCGCGGCGTTACTACCATGTGCAGTAGTCCCCGGTAGGCGCGGTGGCGAGTGAACCCCTCGTGCTGGCCTCGCAGAGCCCGCGCCGGCGTGAACTGCTGGCGCTGCTCGGCCTGCCGTTCCGCGTGCAACCGGCGGCGGTGGACGAGACGCCGCTTCCCGGCGAGGTGCCCGATGCCTACGTCGCCCGCACCGCGGCGGACAAGGCCCGGGCGATCAGCGGCCCGGCGGTGCTCGCCGCTGACACGGCGGTGGTACTGGACGACAGTATCCTCGGCAAACCGCTGGACCGGGACGACGCCCGGGCCATGCTCGAGCGCCTCTCGGGCCGCGAGCACAGCGTGCTCACCGCGGTTGCCCTTCGCCGCGGCGAGGCGTTCTGGGCGGTGACCGTGCGCACGGCGGTGACCTTCGACCGGCTCGACCGCGCCCGCATCGATGCCTACCTCGCCACCGACGAGCCCTGGGACAAGGCCGGGGCCTACGGCATCCAGGGCCTCGCCGGCGCCTTCGTGCGCAGCCTCGCCGGCAGCTACAGCAACGTGGTCGGCCTGCCGCTGGTGGAGACGCGGGAGCTGCTGCTCGCCGCGGGGCTGCTGGAACCGGCCGCGGAGGGGGTGACAGCTTGAGCGAGGAGATCCTGGTCAACGTCACCCCGATGGAGACGCGGGTGGCCGTGGTGGAGAACGGGGCGACCCAGGACATCCACATCGAGCGCAGCGCCAGCCGCGGTATCGTCAGCAACATCTACGCGGGCCGGATCAGCCGGGTGCTGCCGGGCATGCAGGCGGCCTTCGTGGACATCGGTGCCGCGCGCAACGCTTTTCTCCATGTCTCGGATATCGTCGGCGGCGCCGACGCCAGCGAGCGCATCGCCGATCACCTGCGCGAGGGCCAGGCGGTGACCGTGCAGGTCACCAAGGATCCCCTCGGCAGCAAGGGGGCGCGGGTCACTTCCCAGCTCTCCGTCGCATCCCGCTACCTCGTTTACATGCCGCAGACGCAGCACGTGGGGGTGTCACAGCGCATCGACGACGCCGAGGAGCGCGCCCGGCTCCAGGAGGTGCTGGCCAACGCCCTGGAGGCGGAGGAGATGGACGAGGCCGGCGGTTTCATCCTGCGCACCGCTGCGGAGGGCGCGGGGCCGGCGGAGATCGCCCAGGACCTGCGCTTTCTCAAGCGGCTCTGGGCCGCGGTGTCCCGCCGCGCCGCCGCGGCCCGGGAGCCGCAGCTGCTCTACGAGGACCTGCCGCTGCACCTGCGCACCGTGCGCGACCTGGCCCGGCCCGGCGTCGAGCGCATCCGCATCGACAGCCGCGAGAACTACGAGGCCCTGAAGCGGTTCTGCGGCGAGTACATGCCGGAGGTGGCCGACCTGCTCGAGTGCTACAGCGGGGAGCGGCCGCTGTTCGACATCCACGGCATCGAGGAGGACATCCAGCGCGCCCTGGGACGCAAGGTGGCGCTCAAGTCCGGCGGCTACCTGGTCATGGACCAGACCGAGGCCATGACCACCATCGACGTCAACACCGGCTCCTTCGTCGGTCGTCGCAACCACGAGGAGACGGTCTTCAAGACCAACCTCGAGGCGGCCACCACCCTTGCGCGGCAGCTGCGCCTGCGCAACCTCGGCGGGATCATCATCGTCGACTTCATCGACATGCGCGATCCCGAGCACCGGCGCCAGGTGCACCGGACCCTCGAGAAGGCCATGGCCCGGGACCCGGCGCGGAACAAGATCACCGGCGTCTCCGAGCTCGGCCTGGTGGAGATGACCCGCAAGCGGACCCGCGAATCGCTGGAGCAGCTGCTCTGCGAGGCCTGCCCGGTGTGCGACGGCCGCGGCGTGCTGAAGACCGCGGAGACCGTGTGCTACGAGATCTTCCGGGAGATCATGCGCGACGCCCGCGCCTACGAGAACGACAACCTGCTCGTGCTCGCCGGGCAGAGCGTGGTGGACCGGCTCCTCGACGAGGAGTCGGCGAACGTCGCCGATCTCGAGGCGTTCATCGGCAAGACCATCAGCTTCCGTGTCGAACCGGAGTACAGCCAGGAACAGTTTGATATCGTGCTGCTCTAACGCAGTGTGAATGCGGCAGCCGTGACCCGATCCTCGCCCTTCCATGTCCTCGCCGGCGCCCTCTGGCGGCTGCTGGTCGCCGGCGTGGTGCTCCTCGCCCTCTACGTGGCCGCGGGCCGCGCGCTCATGGGCAACGTCAGTGCGCTGCAGCCACAGCTGCTGGCGGCGCTCAACGAGCGCCTGCCGTTCACCCTGAGCGCGTCCTCGGTGAGCGGCCGCATGGAGGCCTTCTCGCCGGAGCTCGTGTTCACGGACCTGCGCCTGGCGTTCCCCGGGGAGGCCATCGAGCCGGTGCAGCTCGCCCGCGGCAGCCTGCGCCTGGCACCGCTGCGCAGCCTGCTCACGCGGAGCCCGCAGGCGAGCTTCGTCACCCTCAGCGGCCTCTCGGTGGAATTGGACCAGGATGAGGCCGGGCACCTGCGCCTGCGCGGCTTCGGCGTTCCCGGCGACGACGGCGGCCTGCGCGACTGGCTGGCGAGCTTCCTGCCCCGGGTGCGCGCCCTTGTCCTCGAGGACAACCGCGTTCTCCTGCACCGCCCCGATGCCCAGGGCCGCCGCGCCCGCCTCGACCTGACCCTCAGGCGCAGCGGCAGCGCCCGGACCCTCGATGCGCGCATCGAGACAGCGGTGGGCAACGCGGCCACGCTGCACGCCGAGGGGATCGGTAACCCGCTGTCCCCGGCGACCTGGCGCGGGGACGTGTTCCTGGCCCTGGAAGCGGAGCGCCTGGAGCGGCTCTTCGACTGGCTGCCGGTGACCGTGCCCGTGCGGGCCGCCGGGCGCGCCGGTGTGCAGCTGTGGCTGCAGCAGGCCGGCGGACGCTCGGACCTGCGCCTCTCGCTGGCCGGCGACAACCTGCTGCTCGAGGGCGGGGGCGGCGGTTGGCGGGTGCCGCTGGCCTCGCTGGCCATGGACGCCGCCCTGGTCGAGGGCGGGGAGGGCTGGACCCTGCATGCCTCGGACCTGTCCCTCGCCCAGGGCGGGCGCCACTGGCTGCTGCCCCGGGCCCAGTTCGACCTGCGCGGCGATTCGCTGCGGGTGCGCAGCGGCGAGTTCCGCCTCGACGGTATCGACAGCTTCCTCGCCAGCCTGCCGAGCATGCCGCCGCGCCTCGCAGACGCCCTCGGCGTCCTGGCGCCCCGCGGCGACGTTCGCGCCCTGGAGTTCTCCCTCGACGACCTGCGCGCGCCGGGCCGCGGCTGGGAGCTGACCGCCCGCGTGGACGACCTGGCGGTGGAGTCCTGGCGCGGCGCGCCCGGTGCGGCCGGCGCCGACGCCTTTGTCCGGCTCTATCCCGGCGGCGGCGACGTGCGCATCGACAGCGAGGGGCTGGTGCTCGCCTTTCCCAAGGTCTACCGGGAGCCGCTGGCTTACGACACCGTCCACGGCGACCTGCGCCTGCGCTGGGACCCGGAGCAGCTGTGGATCCGCTCGGGGCTGCTGGAGGCGAGCGGCGAGGAGGGCACGGCGCGGGCGCTGCTGGGCCTGCATATCCCCTTCAGCCGCACGACCGTCGGGCCGGCCATGGAGCTGCTCGTCGGTCTCGGCGACAGCCGCGCCCGCTATCGCGACAAGTACCTGCCCTACCGGCTGCCCGCGACCCTGCGGCGCTGGCTCGCCGATGCCATCGGCCCCGGGCGGGTGGTCACCGGGGGCTTCGCCTGGCGGGGCAGCCTCCTCGAGGGCAACTACGACCACCTGACCGTTCAGCTGCACTTCGACGTGGAGGACGCCACGGTCGCCTTCGACCCCGCCTGGCCGCCGCTCGAGGTCTTCGCCGGACGCCTGGTGATCGACGACTCCCGCGTCAGCGTTTGGGGCGAGCGCGGCGAGATCGCCGTGTGGATCGTCGAGGACGGTCAGCTCAAGATCGGCAGCCAGGTCTCCGGCTTCCCGACCGCGGCT
>CAJWWA010000248.1 GCA_913048495.1 uncultured Halieaceae bacterium | reverse complement strand
AGGCTGGGCGTCTCGAAGGACGTGGACACGTTGGCGTAGAGGTTCGCCCAGGGCAGCGGCGACCAGAGCAGCCCCGCCATGGGCGTGAACTCGTCGAAGGTGATGGCCCCGGAATCGTCGCCGTCCGCCAGGAACTCGTCGCGCAGCTTGAAGTCCAGCGACTCGTAGCGCCCGCTCAGCCGCAGCGCCAGCGTGTCGCCGAGGGCCAGCTCGTCCTGCAGGTAAAAGGCCGCGCTGTCCACGGACTCCCGCTGGCGCTGGGTCAGCGCGCCCCGGTTGCCCGCGCTGTCGGCGTCGAAACGCTCGCGGTCATCCTCCTGGGCCGTGAGCTCGAAACCCGCGATGAAGCGGTTGTCGAGTCCGAACAGGGAGCCCGCCAGCTGGTACTCGGCGCCGCCGCCGAGGTAGCGCCGGTCGAAAGTCGTGTGGTCCACGAAGGGGCAGGGCAGCCGCGCGTCGAACTCGCGATCGAGCAGGTAGCCGCGGAGGCGGAGCGACTGCCCCTCGCCCAGCGCCTTGCGCAGGACGACGCCGGTGCGGTACTGGTCCGCGGTCTCGCGCACGTTGCAGTCGATGCTGTTCTGCCGCGCGCGGTCGCGGGGTCCCTCGGCGAGCTCCGCCGGGGTGAGGGCGCCGGGGTCCTGCGCGGTCTTGTCGAGGGCAGCGAACACCGCGGTCAGCTCCAGGGTCGGGTCGATCTCGTAGCGGACCGTGGAATTGACTGTGGTCGTCTCGGCCCGCGCGTGATCGCGGAAGCCGTCCAGGTCCTGCCGGCGCACGCTGGCGAGGTAGCCGAGCTTGCCGCTGGTGCCGCTGGCCTTCAGCTGCAGCTGCCGCTGGCCGTACTCGCCCACCGTTGCCCGGGTCTCCAGGGTGGGCCGGGCGGCGGGTCTCTCGCTGTAGATGCTGATGGCGCCCCCGGCGGCGGTGCCGAACAGGGCGGCCGACGGGCCGCGCAGCACCTCGACCCGGCCCATGGAGCCCATGTCGAGATCGTCGACCTGGCTCGTCCCGTCCGGCGTGGTCAGGGGAATATCGTCGACGGCGATGCGGATGCCGCTCTGGCCGAACTGTGCCCGGGCGCCGAAGCCGCGGATGGCGATGCGCAGGTCCTGGTTGAGGTTGTAGCGGTTCTGGAAGAACACGCCGGGCACCCGGGTCAGGGCTTCGTCGATGCCGATCTGCTGACGCCCGAGCTGGATATCCTCGAGGGTGACCGCGGTAATGGCGAAAGGCGAGCGCTCCACCGTGCTGTCAAGGCGCGGAGAAACGACGACCACCTCCTCGATGGCCGCGGCTGGCGGTGCCGACAAGGCGGCCAGGACGGGCAGGAGGAGCGGGGCGGCGCGGCGACAGGGCATGGCAGATCCTTGTACGGCAGAGGCGGGGCACTATAACAAAGCGGGGCCGGTGCCACGAAAGCGGCGCGGGGGTCGCGTCTGCTATCATGCGCGCCCTTCCGCCCCTTTCCGCCAGAGGCGCATCATGGACAGCGCAGCGCAGGTACTCGCGGTCAACGACGACCTTCCCGTTCGCACCGGTGCCCCGGTGCACAGCGGCAAGGTGCGGGCGGTCTACTGGCTGACGGAGGCCGATTCGCGGCGCCTGGCGGAGCGCCGCGGCTACCCCGTGGCCCCGGGTGCGCCACTGGGCGTCATGGTGATCTCGGACCGCCTTTCCGCCTTCGACTGCCTCTGGCGGGCCGAGGGCGGCTGGGACGGCGTGCCCGGCAAGGGCGCGGCCCTCAACGCGATCGCCGCGCACTGGTTCCGCCGCTTCGCCGAGGAGGGGCTGGCGCCCGCGCACCTGCTGGAGGCGCCGCACCCGCTGCTCTGGGTCGTGCAGCGCGCCCGGCCGCTGGCGATCGAGGCCATCGCCCGGCAGTACATCACCGGCTCGCTCTGGCGCGCCTATGCGCGGGGGGAGCGGTGCTTCTGCGGCATCGACCTGCCCGGGGGGCTCGCCGAGCACGCCCGCCTGCCCGAGCTGCTGATGACCCCCTCCACGAAGGGCGTGCTGCGCGGCATTCCGGGCGTACCGGCGGCGGACGATGTCAACGTCAGCCGCGAGCAGCTGCTCGCCTACAGCGACAGTTTCGGTTTTGCCCGGCCGGCGGATGTCGACCACTACACGACGCTGCTCGCGGCCGGCTTCCGCCTCATCGAGCGCGAGCTGGCGGCGCTGGACCTGGTCTTCGTGGATACGAAGTTCGAGTTCGGCTACGTCGACCGGGCGGGCGGTGGCGAGCAACTCATCTACCTCGACGAGGTGGGCACCCCCGACTCCTCGCGCATCTGGGACGGCGCCGCCTGGCGCGAGGGCAGGGTGGTGGAGTTTTCCAAGGAGGCTTTCCGCCAGGCGCTGCTGGCCGGTGCGCCGGAGCCGCAGGTGCTGCTGGACAAGGACCGCATGGAGGAACGGCAGGCGCTGGCCCGGGACTGGGTTCTGCCCCGGGCGCTCTTCGAGCAGGTGTCGGTGAGCTACCGCGACCTGGCCGAGCGGCTCACCGGGGAACCTCTACCGGTACCTGCGCGCCCGCGGGAGGAACTCATGGAGGTGCTCGCCGGCGAGCTCGGGCTGGTGGACTGAGCGGTGCTCGGCGACCCGGCCTTCTACGCGGTCAGCATCCCCGGCGTGCTGCTTTACGGCATCGCCAAGGGCGGCTTCGGCGGCGCCGTCGCGATTCTCGCCGTGCCCCTGATGGCGCTGGTCATGCCGCCGGCGCAGGCCGCGGCGATCCTGCTGCCGATTCTCTGCGTCATGGACGCAGTGGTCGTGCGCACCTACTGGGGGCATTTTGATGGGCGGGCCCTGCGCCTGCTCCTGCCCGGGGCCGTGGTCGGCATCGTGCTCGGCTACCTCACCCTGGACGTGATGAACGAGCACTGGCTGCGCCTGCTGGTGGGCTTCGTCGCCGGCAGCTTCGGCGTGCTGACCCTGCTCGGCCTGCAGGCCATGACCGGCCGCGACCACCACCCCGGCACCGCGGGTTTTTTCGGCGGCCTCGCCGGCTTTACCAGCTTTTCCATCCACGCCGGCGGCCCGCCGCTCACCATGTACCTGCTGCCGAAGGGGCTGCCGCCGCTGGTTTTCGCGGGCACGGCGGGACTGTTCTTCGCCGTGGTCAATGCCCTCAAGCTCCTGCCTTACTACCTGCTCGGCCAGTTCTCCGCCGACAACCTGCTGTACTCGCTGGTGCTGGTGCCGCTGGCGCCGGTGGGCGTACGCATCGGCCACTGGCTGGTGCGCCTGTCCCACCCCGCGGTGTACTACCGGATCATCTCCGTGTTCCTCGTGGTGGTCGGCATCAAGCTCTGCGCCGACGGGCTCGCCGGGCTCGGGGTGACCGCGGCCCTGGCTCCCTAGAGTCGCGCCCGGTCGCGGGCTATACTGCGGCCCCCGCAGGACGAGAGGGCAGCGCCGCGGGCGCGGCCCTTGCCAGCAAGGAGTGCCCATGCAGATCGTCAAGCTCACCGACACGGTAGGCGTTTCCGGGCAGATCAGCCCGGCGGACCTGCCGGCCCTGGCCGAGGCCGGTTACCGGGTCATCATCAACAACCGCCCGGACGGTGAGGCCCTGGACCAGCCGAGCTCCGCCGAGTTCGCCGCCGCGGCAGAGGCCGCGGGCCTCGAGTACCACTACTACCCGTTGAACGCCTTCAACTACCCGGGGGATGATCTCGGGGGTATGGCGCAGCTCTTCGACGACGGCGAGCGGCCGGTCTTCGCCTTCTGCCGCAGCGGCACGCGCTCCACCAACCTGTGGATTTCCAGCCGCGAAGCCGGGGCGCAGGAGGCGGCGCGGGAACGCGCCCGCGGTCTCGGCTTCGATGTCTCCATGTCCCAGCGCTGAGCGGGCACCCACGTAACTTCCGGGAGTTTTCATGCGAACGATCCTCCGTACCCTGTGCCTGCCGATGTACCTGGGCCTGGCGGCCGCCGCGGCGCCGGTGCTCGCCGATGAGCTTGCCGAGGCCGTGCAGCGGGATTACGACAGCTACCTCGCGCCGCTCTTCGAGCACTTCCACCGCAATCCGGAGCTCTCCTTCATGGAAACGGAGACCGCCGCGCGCCTCGCCGCCGAGCTGCGCGACGCCGGCTTCGAGGTGACCGAGGGGGTCGGCCGCACCGGCATCGTCGCCATCCTGGAAAACGGCGAGGGTCCGACAGTGATGATGCGCGCCGACATGGACGGCCTGCCGGTTCCGGAAAAGACCGGGCTGCCCTATGCCTCCGAGGCGACGCAGGTGGACCGCAACGGCAACGAGGTGCCGGTGATGCATGCCTGCGGCCACGATGTGCACATCACCGCGCTGGTCGGGACGGCCCGGCAGATGGCGGCGCGCCGGGATGAATGGTCCGGTACGCTCATGCTCATCGGCCAGCCGGCCGAGGAAGTGATCGCCGGCGCACGGGTCATGATGGAGGACGATCTCTGGGCGCGCTTCGGCAAGCCCGACCAGGCCATGGCTTTCCACGTCGCCGCCAGCATCCCCACGGGCAGGCTCTCGGCGCCGCTCGCGCCGTACTCCGGCTCCGACACGGTCGACATCATCGTGCACGGCATCGGCGCCCACGGCGCCAGCCCGCATGCGGGGATCGACCCGGTGCTGGTCGGTTCGCAGATCGTTCTCGGCCTGCAGACCGTGGTCAGCCGCAACCTGGCGCCGCGCGAGCCGGGCGTCATCACCGTCGGCGCCTTCCACGCCGGCACGAAGCACAACATCATTTCCGACCGCGCCCACCTCAAGCTGACGGTGCGCAGCGAGAGCGCCGCGGCGCGCAAGCTGCTCCTCGACGGCATCCGCCGCGTCGCCGAAAATACGGGCCGCGCCGCGGGGCTGCCGGAGGACCTCCTGCCCGAGGTGATCGTCTCCGACGAGAGCACGCCGCCGACGCTGAACGATCCGGAGCTTACCGCCCGCCTCAGCGCACGCTGGGGCGAGCGCTTCGGCGAAGACGTGTTCTACACGGCGAAGCGCGAGGGCATGGGTGCGGAGGATTTCCCCTTCTTCGTGACCGACCCCTACATCCCGAGCACCTATTTCGCCGTCGGCGGCACGCCGCAGGCGGCCTTCGACGCCGCCGCGGCCGGGGGCCCGCCGGTGCCGTCGCACCACTCGCCGCTGTTCAAGGTGGCCCCGGAGCCCGCCATCACCCTGGGCGTCGAGGCGACGGTCACGGGCCTCATGGAACTGCTCGGCAGCTGACCGTGGCCGACGCGGTACCGGTGCGGCCGGC